>NZ_JBSFXG010000008.1:0-275370 GCF_053595235.1 Streptomyces sp. NPDC002520
GACACTCAGCCCACCCCTCGCTCCGACGAACAGAACGATCATGCCGACCCCAGCAAGCCGACGCCGCCCGTTTGCTCATTTTCCAACGGAGTCCTGAAGGAGGGCGAGTACGTCCTGGCCTCCGACCCTGAGACCAGCATCCTCCAGGCCCGCCAGGTCACCGACACCATCACCGGTGACGGCCTCAAGCACCTCGTCACCCTCACCGTCGACCCCGACGGCAAGAACGGCAAGGCCAAGCCCAGCACCATCACGGCCACGGCCAACCACCCGTTCTGGCTGCCCGACTACGGCACGTGGGCCGAGGCCGGCGACCTCGAACCGGGCATGTGGCTGCAGACCGCAGCCGGCACCTGGGTCCAGATCACCGCGATCGACGACACCCACCGCACCCAGAAGGTCCACAACCTCACCGTCGAGGGCCAGCACACCTACTACGTGCTGGTGGGTGACTCGCCAGTTCTGGTTCACAACGCTGGTTGCCCAACGCGCCTTAAAGTTCCGTCTGGCGACAACATGGCCGCATACAAGTACCAGCGGCGGGTCACCGGTCAGGAAACCGAGCAGGTCTGGCGTCTTAATAGCGGCCATCACGCGGGGCGTCGGGTTGAGGTCGACGGTGGCCCCTCGAACGGGTACATCACAGAGGCCAAGTGGACGGGGCGGAACTCCGCAGCCTGGGAGTCAAGCCCGTACCACCCGAGCAAGTTCTTCAACGAAGACAAGGTCGTGGACCAGGCGCAGCGACTGCTGGACCTGGATGCTGGCCTGGGTGGCAAGGGGGTCAGGTACGCAGTATCCAACGTGGAGGGTGCGGCCTTCTTCCGTGGTGTGCTCCGTGAGCACTTTCCTGACGAGATGGCCAGTGGCAGACTTGCCGTCTGGCATGTGCCAGGGGATGGGATGTAGAAGAGTATGGAGACACTCACACGTACCCTGGTCAGGGCAGCAAGGACCGGGTTTCCGGCTGAGCTGGACGAACTGAACCGGGAACTGGCTGCGCTTGGGTGGTCGCCTATCGGGTCGGTCGCGCCCCCCCACTCTGAGCAGTGGGAAGTAGGAGGGATTCGACTTCTCCTGTCTAAGGTGGAAGGGCAGTGGTTCGCTGACGTCATCTTCCGGGAAGTCATTCCTGACGGTTTGGAAGAGCGTGGAAGTGAGGCGCTGGAGGACGCAAGTGCCGAGCTACTCCCCTTCTACCGGGAGAAGCGCGATGAAGTGCTGGCGGCGCTTACTCCGCAGGTGGAGGTACTTCAGACCGAGGAGCTGTCGTTCGAGGACTGCAGTTTTGCGGAGTGGTCCGAGTGGCGGTTCGATGGATTGCCCTTCGTCCTCGGGATTTCTGTGGTCGACATCGATCTCCCTGTGTTGCTGATGGCCAGAACTAGACTGGCCATCGACCAGTCCTGATGTCGCCAGAGCCAGGCATCGGTCGATGTCGGCGATAGCATGATGACGGCCTGTACGACCTACCAGTCGTGCAGGCCGTCTTTGCTGAGGGCGGTGACGGGGCGAACCGGGCACAGGCGTCACGTAATCCCGAATGCGGCACCCATTACCTCACGATCAAGAAAAACCAGCGCGGTCAGGCTAGCCAACTCCACCGGCTGCCCTGGAAAAAGGTCCCCGAGTCTCCGGGTGGCGAAAGGGATCAGATCAACGCCGAGGTCGCGCAGCGCCGTGTTGACCGGTTCGGCAGCCCTTACAAGGGGGAAGACGACGCTCTTCACGTACCTGGGCATGGAGGACAAGGTGCTGCGGGAGGAGGTCGCCGGGAAGGCGACCAAGTCCTACCAGTACGCGCCGTGGGGCCAGAAGCTGACCCAGATCAAGCACAACACGGACAGCACGAAGGAGTATTCGCACTACACGTACCACCCCAAGGGGGGCGTGGAGGCGATCACCAAGGACACCGGCGCGACGCGTGCGACCTACGGCTACACGGCCTACGGCTCGGACGACGAGAAGCAGTTCACGGGTACGGACAAGCCGGACGCGCAGAACCCGGACAAGGACCCGTACAACGAGTACCGGTTCAACGCCCAGCGCTACGACGACGGTTCCGGCACCTACGACATGGGCTTCCGCAACTACAGCCCGGGCCTGAACCGCTTCCTCACCAGGGACATGTTCGGCGGCGCGCTCGACGACATGGACCTGACCACGGACCCGTACACGGGCAACCGGTACGCGTTCGCGGGTGGCTACCCCATCTCCTTCGTGGAGCTGGACGGCCACCTGTTCGGCATGTCGGTGTCGGACTGGGGCCACGCGGCCCTGGACGTGGCGGGCATGGTCCCGGTCATCGGCGAGGCCGCCGATGTGGCCAACGGCATCTGGTACGCGGCGGAGGGCAACTACACCGACGCCGCACTGTCCATGGCCTCCGCGATCCCGGGCGCCGGCAACGCGGTCACCGCGGCCAAGTGGGCGAAGAAGGGCGCCAAGGCAGTCGACGCGGTCAAGAGCGGCCGCAAGGCAGCGAAGGCGGGCAAGGCGGCCAAGGCCGAGAAGGCCGCATCCAAGGCGAAGAAAGCCAAGCCCAAGCACGCCAAGCCCAAGGGCAAGGGGAAGGGAGCCAAGAAGACCTGCGAGAAGGGCGCGAAGAAGAACAGCTTCGTCCCGGGAACCAAGGTCATGATGGCCGACGGGTCCACGAAGAACATCGAGGACCTCATGGAGGGCGAGTACGTCCTGGCCTCCGACCCGGAGACCGGCAACCTCCAGGCCCGCCAGGTCACCGACACCATCACCGGTGACGGCCTCAAGCACCTGGTCACCCTCACCGTCGACCCCGACGGCAAGAACGGCAAGGCCAAGCCCAGCAAGATCACGGCGACGGCCAACCACCCGTTCTGGCTGCCGGACTTCGGTAAGTGGGTGACGGCCGAACAGCTCGAGCCCGGCATGTGGCTGCAGACAGCGGCAGGCACCTGGGTGCAGGTCACGGCCGTCGATCGGAAGCAGCGCACCGAGGGCGTGCACAACCTCACGGTGGACGGCGTCCACACGTACTTCGTGCTCGTGGGGGATGCGGCGATTCTTGTCCACAGCGAGGGAATCGAGGAAGCCGCGTGCAAGATCGGAAAGCCCGGCAACGCCGGTATTCCGCGGCACGCCAAGAAGAAGAAGACCGGTGGTGTCGCGTGGGACAAGTCCTATCCATCCGGATGGTCGGCGAAGAAGCCGAAGTCGTTCGAGAAGATGGAAATTGCTAATGTTTCCAACGCGCGAGTGAACATGGAAATGCCGCAGACGCCGCACAGTTGGGATGGTGGCGTCATCGGCCGGTACAACAACTCGCATGTCGAGAAGCAGGCCATCGTCGACAACGGTGGAAAGTCACCGATCGCCGTTGACCGCGATATGTGCGGTGACTGCCGGGAGTTCGCCACCTGGTATGCCTACCGCAACGATGTGGATATCACGATCTCGGATCCCAGCGGAGTTCGAATCTTCCGTAGAACCGGGGACGTTGAGTTCCTGTTGCACTAGTCGGCAAAGAAAGTGAAGGGTGCCCCAGGAGCATTTCCTCCGGGGGCACCCGTGTTAGCGTGTCCCGGAATTCACGCTGGGATGAGGGCATCGATGATGAGCGATTATGAGAAGGAGTCCGGGCTCGCCGCGCGTGTGCGCTCGTGCCTGGAGGCTGCGCAGGAGGGCAGGCCGGAGGCAGAGCCCGGACTGGCTGGGCTGCGGTCCGAGTTGGAGCAGGCCGCCGCGGGCGGGGACGTCGAGTGTCAGAACGTCCTCGGAGGGGTGCTGCTCGCCTGGGATGAGGATCCGGGTGCCGCGGCCGAATGGTTCCGCAGGGCGGCCGAGGCGGGGCACAACGAGGCGCGGCGGACGCTGGGTTATCTGTACATCGAGGGTGCCGGGATGGAGAGGGACCCGGAGGCGGCCGAGAGGCTGTTCCGGGCCGCGGCCGACGCAGGTGATGCGATCGCAGCACACAATCTGGGGGTCTTCCTGCTGGAGGAGGGGCCCGGCGACGTGGCTGAGGCGATGCGTCGGCTGCAGGTGGCGGCCGAGGCGGGCGTGGCGGACGCCGCGGCGAGGCTCGGTGACGTGTACTCCGAGCGGGACGAAGACAGCGACGCGCTGCACTGGTACGAGGTCGCGGCCGGGCTCGGTCACACCGACGCGATGTTCGCCGTGGGGGAATGGTACCGGGACGGGATCGGTACGGAGGTCGACCTTGTCCGTTCCGTTCGCTGGTTCCTGCAGATGCTCGACGCCCACCGGATGGAGGGTGTGCACGAGGTCTTCGCCCTCGGCAGCCAGGTGACCGACGAGCAGATCTTCGGCGCGGGAAGGATGGCCGGGAAGGTGGCCGAGGCGGAGAAGATCGTGCAGATGCGTAACCGGCGTGCGGCGGAATGAGCAGGTGAGGTAGGTGAGTTCAGTGGTGGTCGGGGCGGAGGTTCGGCCTTTGGAAGGGGTGACTGGGCTGGCGTTCGGCCATAGCGGGGAAGGCTGTGAGGAATGTCCTGGGCCCACCTGAGGCATTCGGCAGGCGGCGTACTCTCAGGTGCTCACGGATGCGTACGCCGGGCAGGGCCTGATGCTGAGCTACGACGAGCGGGATCTTCTCCACGCGTTCCAGGTGGTCTCCCCTGCGCCGGTCAGCCTGCGAAGGGGCGGGCTGGCCGGCCAGGGTCACCGGAATGTGGACCTGCGGGCATGTCGCCCGTCGAGGTCGACGAGGAGTGGGTGCGGCCCGAGAAGGGACCAGAAGAGCGCGTCGAGCGCTTGGAGAGAGACGCCCCCGGCGAGGCGCCGACGAGATGCGCGTCCAAGAGCACGACGGATCCCCGGGTGGGCCGTGGCTCTTCCGGAGAGTCCGTTGTACGGCCCGTTCCGGCCGGGCATGACGAGCGCCGGCCGGAGCGGGGAATCGCGAAGCGCTGACAATGAGCCTTTCCCAGTAATGGATCACGACGGTGCGTGATCGTTCAGATGGTGCGGTCGTACTCGAGTTGGAGCAGGACGAGGGCTGCGGCGGCGATCTTCGTGATGCGGCTGGGGTCGAGGCTGACCCTGCGCAGGCCTTGAAAGTCGTCTTGAGCAGGGAGTTGGCGCGCTCACAGACGCCGTGGATGCCGCGGATGACCATGTTGTACGTCTGTTGCTCCTCGGTCAGCTCGCCTCCGGCGGGCTTCTTGTGCGGGTGGCGGAAGCCGTCGCCGACGTTGTCGTGGCCGAGGTCGACCAGGGTCGGCATGTCCAGCTCGGCAGCGATCCGGTTGAGGGCGTCGATCAGGCTGTGGTGGCGGGCGCAGGTGGTGTCGTGCTCTGTGCCTGGGCGGACCGGTGAGGCCCAGATCGGCCAGCCGTCCGGAGTGGAGATGACCTGTACGTTCCCTTCATGGTGCTTGTGCTTTCCGGACCACCAGAGGTCTGCGCCGTTGGGGCCGGGGGCGGCGACGCGGTCGGTGCGGATGACGGTGCCGTCGAGGTTCACATGCGTCAGCCCCGCCGCCTTCACATGCTCCAACGCGGTCGCCAGGTCCGGTGCCCCGGCCGCCAGAACGGTCAGCCCCTCGTGGAGGTAGCGGTAGGCGGTGAAGGCTGACAGGCCGTTGTCACAGGCGTTGTGTCCTGAACATGAAAGGGAGTTGATTGTAGGCAGCTTCTGGAAATGGTGCTGTGCGAGAGATGAAGGAGTGGCCCTTCGAAGCCGCCCTGCGGGGGGAGGCTTCAAACCGCCTCATGCTGCATTGGGTTGAAGACCGTTGTGGTGAGCGATGAGGAAAGGCGTCGTGAGAGGCGTCAGGTGGGGACCGGGAAGACGAACGCAAGTGAATCGCTGCTGACGTGTCGAAAGACAAATAGATGACATCAAAACCGGGGCATCGTCTGGGCTCCGGGATGAGTCTGGCGGGTGCCCGTTTATTGGTCAGGTGGTGTCCGGCATGTAGGCGACGTGAGTCCGGTCTGCGGCTTTCGCATGGAACAGGAGAAAGCAGGTCCCGATACTCCCCGCCGTAGCGGCGGGCGAGAGGGAGTGCCCCAAACAGCGGACACTGTGAGGGGTCGAGTACCGACGCGGGACGTGCTGGCGGACCGGCTCGTAGTAGTGGTGAAGCCCCTGTAATGGGGGTGGAGCGAAGGGGCCGGGCCGTTCGTGACTGAGTTGATCGCATCAACCGGACGGTGTCCGGGAGGAGTCCGATGGGCCAGTTGAAGTCACAGGCCAAGCCGTTTGATATTTCGAAGTGGGAAGTCAAGGAGGCGTGGGAGGAAGTCAGGGCGAACAGAGGCGCTCCAGGGGTGGATGGACAGAGTCTCGACGAATTCGAGAAGGACCTGAAGAACAATTTGTACAAGGTCTGGAATCGTATGTCGTCGGGTTCGTACTTCCCGCCCCCGGTGCGAGCGGTGCCCATCCCGAAGTCGCACGGTGGTGGCACGAGAATGCTCGGTATTCCCGCTGTCGCCGATCGTGTGGCGCAGACCGTAGTGGCCCGGCACCTGATGCGAAGGGTGGAGCCTGTGTTTCATCCGGACAGTTTCGGATACCGACCTGGACGGTCCGCCTTGGATGCGGTGGGGAAATGTCGGGAGCGCTGCTGGAAGCGGGATTGGGTGGTGGAGTTTGACATCGCCAAGTTCTTCGACGGCGTGTCCTGGGACCTCCTGGTCAAGGCAGTGGAAGCACACACAGACGCCGTCTGGGTGAAGTTGTATGTGCAGCGGTGGCTCGCTGCCCCGCTCGCCATGCCCGACGGTTCCCTGCTGAAGAGGGAACGCGGGACGCCCCAAGGTGCCCCGGTTTCTCCCGTCTTAGCGAACCTGTTCCTGCATTATGCGTTCGATACCTGGATGGCTCGGGAGTTCCCGGCTGTCTGGTTCGAACGGTACGCGGACGACGCAGTGCTGCATTGCGTCTCCGAGCGTCAGGCCCACCAAGTGCTGGCTGCGCTCACGGACAGGATGGCCGAGGTCGGGCTGCGTCTGCACCCGGCCAAGACCCGGATCGTGTACTGCCGGGACGGGGACCGCCGAGGCTCGTACGAGCACACGGCGTTCACCTTCCTCGGATACACGTTTCGCGCCAGACGAAGCCGGACCCGGCACGGCAGGCAGTTCCTGTCGTTCGATCCGGCGGTCAGCAAGGATGCCCTGAAGAAGATGGGGCGGGAGGTGCGCTCCTGGCACCTGCAGACCCGCTCGGACCTGTCCTTCAACGAGCTCGCCCGCAAGATCAACCCTGTGGTGGCGGGCTGGCTCAACTACTACGGCCGTTTGAGGCCCTGGGAGTTGCGCTCTCTCGTGATGCGCATCAATGCCTGCCTGGTGCGCTGGATCCGCCAGAAGTACAAACGGCTCGCGGCGAAGCGGAAGGCCATTGCGAAGATGCAGGAGATCGCCCAGCGGTACCCCCGCATGTTCACGCACTGGCGCCTTACCGCGGACGCCGTACTGACCTGATGATCAGAGCGGCAAGAGCGGAGTGACGAGTGATTGTCACGCTCCGTTCTGTGAGAGCCGAGGGGTGCGATTCCCCTCGGCTACTCGGCAGTTGGGAAAGGCGGGTGCCGTCGATGAACCAGCGCAGGGCGAGCACCGCTTGCCGGAAACAGCCCAGCGCACGCCTGCCCTTGCGGGTTCCGGCCACGATGCGGTGATCGCGCAGCAACTGGGCCAGGTGGACGGCGGTGGACCGCTTCACATCGAGCACCGCGGTGTATGTGACACTGGTCGACACGTGAGGCCCCTCGGTCAGAACAATCCGTCGCAAGATCGTTCCTATCAAGGGCCTTACATCTGCCCGGACTTGGGGACCGCACGGGCCGCAGCGCAAGCATCGCGATCACAGCGAGCGACGGGCGCTTACCGGGAAAGACTCACTGCATGACGCGCCCAGCGCGGATTGCCAAGTAAGGTTCCTGCCCGGTGACCGAGAGGCGTGCCTCTCGGTCACCGGGCAGGGCCACGCACACGGGGAGTCACGAGTGGTACGTGAAGAGCGCAAAGATCCGGTGGAGATTCTCGCGCGCGTGTCCGGTCCCGGTCCGCAAGGAGGCGACCCCGAGCGTGCCTACCAGGTTTGGGTGCACTTCGCCCGTAAGGCGGGGTGGAACGTCACTGAGAACCCAGGGTTCCAAGGGCTGCAGGGCGGAACGGAGTGCGGCCGCGTCGAGATCGAAGGTTTGCAATATCGCGTGCACTACGGGCTTAGGGTCCGCCTGACCCTCGTGGACGACTCAGCCAGACGTCTCACCCACCGGCCGATCCTGGACCATGCGGCGTGGGCGGAGCCCGTTCTTGAGGGGTACACCCTGGAGTGACGCAGGCGCTACGAACTAGCTAGTTGATCCAGTCGCCCTGCACGATGTCGTGAACCTGATCAAGGGCTCCTGATGTGCGTCCCTGAACGGATAGGACGGCTCGGTCGTCCTCGCGCAGCAGCACATCCGGACCGGTGAACCAGCGAGTGCCAGGGGCCCCGTCCCGAGGAGGCGGGTATGTGGGGAATGGAACCGGCATGTAATGCGGCTCCAAGAGCGTCAGCTGGTTGTCGTCCAGCTCGGGGAGAAAGTCGCATAGGCCCTTGGGACCATGGAGGCACTCCGACAGGATGATCTCGATGAAGGCCAGTGAAAGACAGCCGAGCCATACTTCCCAGCGCTCCGCCGTCTTGTCCGCAAGATCAGGTCTCATGAATACCGTTGGATCGGCATGGCCCAGGTCGGATACGAGGATGCCCCATGAGGCGGCACCCTGGTTTTCGTGCCGGAAAACCAGCGCGTCCCTGCGGTCGTCCAGATGGAGCTGGGACGTATCGAGCAGGACGTCGTGATGGCTGGTGAGATCCGGACGGCGGCCGAACAGCGCATACGCCTCGCGCAGCGTCGGCGGCAGCATGATCCCAAGGCGTGTCTCGGCTTGTTCGAGAGCTCAGCCTCGTCCCAGCCGTCTGCGTCGCGCAGGGGAGTTGCCCAGGCCCCGGCGAAGCCCCGGATGAACTCCCAAGCGGCAGCGCGGTTGTCGATGGCCGCGTAGATGCCTTGGATGAGCCTGAGATCGTGTGTCACGGCTAGCCAACGTACTTCAAGATGCCGGAGGCCACTTTGATCGAAGCGGAGATTCGGCCGCTGGAAGGCCTGGGCGGGCTGATGTTCGGCTGGCTCAGGCAGGTCGCCAGGGAGGCCTTGAGCGCGCCGGGGACGCTCCGCGTTGATCGGTCAGGGCTGGTACTCGTAGCCGATGGTGAACCGTGGCGGCAGACACCACTCCCCGTACTCGATGATCCCCTCCGCGTCCGACCATCGGTGTACGCCAGCCAGGATCGGGGAGCCGACCGGCAGCCCCAGTGCGCTCGCCTCTCGGGCGTCGGCAGGACGGGCGCGCATGTCGTCGCGGGCGTGGGTGATCGTGCGCCTGATGGCTTCCAGAACCCGGGCGGACAATCCGTGGTTGCGGCCTGGGGCGGTGTTCAGTAGGTCCGGTACGAGGGCGGCGAACGATGCCGGGTACCAGGTGACTGCGAACACGGTCCGGGTTTTGCCCCGGCCGGCCAGCCACTCGCGCCGGACCACTTGGTCACCGGGCTCCAGGTTGAAGATCTCCGCCACGTACAGCGGCGGGATGATCAGTTCGGCCGTCGTCACCCGGCTCGTCTCACCCTCCGCCAGTAACGACTTCACCCGCTGCACCCTGGCCAGCCGGTCACGCGCCGACAGCGTCCAGTGCGGATCATCGGCCACGTAGGTGCCCCTGGGAGTGGTGTGGCCCGGGCAGTGGTGCGCAGCCGTTGGGCATGGCTGCCGGTCGGGGTCCTGAGGATCTTGAATGGTTGAATGGGAAGCCACGCCGACAAGCTGCACCGGGCTCACCAGGCGTACCTGCTTCGGCAGGGGCGTCTGACCGACGCCATGCCGGGGAACATCGACGACGTCGAGTCGATGTTCCCCGGCAAGTACGACTCCGCGATGGACGAGATGCTCACGAAACTTCCGGCTTTCATCGAAGCAGCGAATCGGGCTGGGTTCAGCCGGTCGATAGTCTAAGGCGGGGAGGCCACCTTGATCGATATGGAGATCCATCCACTGGAAGGCATGTCCGGTCTTTCCTTCGGGCAGTCGCGAGAATCCGTCAGAGCGCTACTGGGTGCGCCTGAGTCGTTTCGTCGCGCGGCGCATTCACTGTTGACGGATTCTTACCTGTACCGTAGTCGGGATCTGTATCTCGGTTACGACGACGAGGATCTTCTGCACACGATCGAGGTGGCCTCACCTGCGCCGGCGAGCCTGTGTGGAGTAAGGCTGCTGGACCGGGCGCATGGTGAAGTACTGGCGGAGTTGCGCGCTGCAGGACTTTCTCCGGTGGAAACCAGTGCCGGTTGGGCCATGCCCGATCTGGGAATCATGCTCGGAAATCCTCAGCATGAAGATCCACAAGGTTTTCAGAGTATCCTGATTTCCTCCGGAATCGAAGTGGTTCACTCCTTCGAATTCTTCGAGAGGGAGGGGGAGGGGATGAGTGGGGACTTCGAGGTGGTGCCCAATAGCGGCTTTGGTGCTGTGCGACTGGGTGCCACGAGAGAGGAGATGCGTGAGCTCCTGGGCGGCGGCATTGCCTCGGTGCCGGATGTCGGCTCTGCGTTGCAGGACACCTTCCTCTCGGTCGGTGTGGTTCTCGGGTACGACGCGAACGAACGTGTGACCCGTGCGGTGCTGACTGGCCGAGCGAGTGTGTCGCATCGTGGAATCGTGTTGCTGGGAAGGCCTTGTGTCGAAGTGTGCGCGCAGGCCCGTGCGAAGGGCGTCCGCGTGATCGAGCGTGAGGCTGAGTTGGTCTTCCCGGACGACGGTTTCAGCGCATGGACTGCCCGAGTCGACAATGAGCTGCCCATCGCTGCTGTGGTGATGCCAGCGCCTCGGGGCTACAGCGTCATCCAAGCGGGTGGGTCCCACGGTAGATGAGTATGTGTCGAGGGATCGCGGTTGGTTTCCACTGATGGGACGGAGAGTCGTAAAGGTGAGGGTACGTAATTTTATTGCATTGAAGGAGGGTTTGTGAGTGTGCAGGTTCGTGGATATGAGCGGTTTGGTGTGGAGCCGGCTGGTGGTATCCCGTATGTCGATGGGTTCCCCTTTCTTGCGATCGAAGCGCATCAGCTCATGCGCCGGGAAAGTGCCTGGTTGACGTTCAGAATCTCGATGGGTGGGGATCGTGGCCTGGTGATCGTCTTCCGTAATCTCGAAGATGATGACGGGGTCGACTATGTAGTCGATCCTGGTCAGGAACGGGACTGCATCAGGATTGCGGCAGTCGAGGGTCACTTTCTCGGGCCGGGCATCTCTTGGGATGAGCTGGAAGCGATCGCCAATGCTGCCGATGGGCCTGTTGGGAAGGCGCAGAGGTTGCTCCTTCTGGCCCCTATGTATTCGGATGCCCGCTATGTCGACCGTGCGGCAGAGGAGTTCTCCTGGGCATTTCGTCAGGTGGGGGCGACCGGTGATCCCGACGACTTGGCACGTCTCCTGGCCGAGGGCGGCATGATGTGGGGAGAGCCCGAATGGTTCATGGGTGAGGATGGCGCGTGGACCTGTGCGGGTGAACTCAGCTACCGGAACCCGGACGGGCACAGTCCGCTCGATCTGGAGAGCCGACTGGAGGTGGACCGGGTGCTGCGGGGTACTCACGCTTGACGTTCGTCGGCCCGCCGGCTCTGCGGGGCAGGACGCGCGCCGACTGGGCCCGGGGGCGGTGAGGGAGGGCCGTCATGAGTGGCGATCGTCTTCGGATCATTCCCACGGATCCGTAGTGGGTGCCGCGTCGGCTGGCTGTCGAGGCAGCAGTGGCCACCGTGCGAGCCGTGGTTCGGAGTGGTGGTGGCGGGAACGCATGGGGGAGTCCGCCGGCAGGGGATTCGCCCATCTCTCCGTGACGACGCCTTGCTGCAGGCCAGTTCGCTGAACGACTTGGACTACCGGTTGCCAGCCGGGTTCACCCGCTTCGTCGTCGAGGTGACGGGGCCCGAGCGCGATGTTTTGGAACCGTTTGAACTCGAGACGGTCGCCGCTGCGCTTGGCCGTCCAGTTCGGCAGGTCTTCGCGCAGTACCGACCTGGGAGCTGATCGCCGGTGAAGCCGCCGGCGGCACCATATAGAGGTACGAAGAGATGACCGTGCCCGGATTGGCGGACGAGATACAGAGGGTCGAAGAGCTGGAGGCCGCGCTTCCGGCGCTGGTGCCGTGGCGTGTGACGGCGGGACGCACTACGTTCCCTTCCCGCAGCCGGGAGGCCTGATCGGCTGGGCCGAGTCCGATTCGGGGGACTCCTTCTACTGGAGGGCGAGCCCTGTGGCGCCCGAGCCGCCGACCAGCACCACCTCCAGGGTGCGCGGTCCGTGCACGCCCTCCACTCGGTCGAGTTCGATGTCACTGGTGGCCGACGGGCCTGAGATCCAGGTCAGCGGGCGGGTGGGGTCGAGGAGTTCGAGGGCCTGCGGGACCGAGGAGACGACCTGGTCGGGGACGCGGACCACGCAGACGTGGTGGTCGGGGACGAGGGTGATCCGGCGCCGGCCCTGGTCGGGGCCCCCGTCGAGGACGAGGGTGCCGGTCTCGGCGATCGCGACGGCGCAGCCGGTCACCACGCTGTCCACGGCGTCCAGCTCGTACGGCGTGCTCTCCGCGAGGTCGGGAACACGCGTCACGTCGGCGGCGGACAGCCACCGGGCCGGCAGGGCGCCGGGCACGAGCACGGTCCGCGCACCGCGCTCCGCCAGCAGCCGCCCGATGAGCGGCGGCAGCTCCTCCTCGTCGGCACGATGCACGATCGCCCGGTAGTCCGCGAGGTTCTCGGCGAGCAGGTCCACCGTCTCCGCGACGGTGCGCTCGCCGTGCTCCCGCCGGTAGTCCCGGGACACCGCCCGCTCGTACGGCGCCACGTCGCGGGGCACGTCCGCGAGCGCGCGCCGCACCCGGCCCAGGATCCGCTCCCTGCTGCTCACTTGGCGTCCTTTCCGCCGTGCGTCCGCTGCCACCAGTCCCGGAACGGCTCAGCCGGCAGGGCCGGCAGGTCCCGGGTCCCGCTCCACGCCCGGCCGGGCCCCGGCAGGGTGCGCGGTAGCAGCCGACGGGTCCGGGACGCGAGCCGCTGCCCGGCGCGCAGGGCGCCCGGGTGTCCGAACGTCCAGCGCGCCGCCCGCATGGCCGCCCGCTCGGCCGCGTGCCCCTTGGCCGGCTTCAGCACCACCCGGTTGCCCTGCCGGACCGTCGGACCGCCCTGAACGACCCGCTCCCGCAGATGCACCAGCACCTCGGGGATGTCGATGGCCACCGGGCACACCTCGTAGCAGGCCCCGCACAGCGAGGACGCGTACGGCAGCGAGGCGTCGATCTCGCTCGCCGTGCCCCGCAGTTGAGGGCTGAGGATGGCGCCGATCGGGCCGGGATAGACGGAGCCGTAGGCGTGGCCGCCGGCCCGCTCGTACACCGGGCACACGTTCAGACAGGCCGAGCAGCGGATGCAGCGCAGCGCCTGCCGGCCGACCTCGTCGGCGAGCGTGTCGGTGCGGCCGTTGTCGAGCAGCACCAGGTGGAAGGTGCGCGGGCCGTCCTCGTCCGTCGTCCCCGTCCACATGCTCGTGTACGGGTTCATGCGCTCGGCCGTCGA
The DNA here is from genome assembly GCF_053595235.1 of Streptomyces sp. NPDC002520. Lineage (NCBI taxonomy): Bacteria > Bacillati > Actinomycetota > Actinomycetes > Kitasatosporales > Streptomycetaceae > Streptomyces > Streptomyces sp. NPDC002520. Next base: position 13,634 of record NZ_JBSFXG010000008.1, read on the forward strand.
GGAGCGGGGGAGCGTCTGCAGGAGGACCTCCAGGTCCCGCCAGGTGGGCACGATCTTCTCGATGCCGACCACCGAGATCAGTGTCTCGGGCAGGGTCAGGCACATCCGGCCGTTCCCCTCGGACTCCACGACCACCAGCGTGCCGGTCTCGGCCACCATGAAGTTGGCGCCCGAGACACCGACCTTGGCCCGCAGGAACTTCTCCCGCAGATGCAGACGCGCCGCCTCGGCCAGCTCGGCGGGCGTGTCGGTCAGGTCCTCCGGCGCCGGACGGCCCCACGCACCCATCTCGGCACGGAAGATGTCCCGGATCTCGCCCCGGTTGCGATGGATGGCCGGGACCAGGATGTGCGAGGGGCGGTCCTTGCCCAACTGCACGATCAGCTCGGCGAGATCGGTCTCGTAGGCCCGGATGCCCTCCGCCTCCAGAGCCTCGTTCAGCCCGATCTCCTGCGTGGCCATCGACTTGACCTTGACGACCTCCGTCTCGCCGGTGGCCCTGACCAGATCGGCGACGATCCGGTTCGCCTCGTCGGCGTCCGCCGCCCAGTGGACGGTGCCGCCCGCCGCCGTGACCGACTCCTCCAACTCGACCAGATACCGGTCGAGATGACGCAGCGCGTGGTCCTTGATCCGCTTGCCGGCCTCCCGCAGCGCCGCCCAGTCGGACACCTCGGCCACAGCCTTCGCCCGCTTGGCGCGGATGGTGTGCGTCGCGTGCCGCAGATTGGCACGCAGGGTGGCGTTGCCGACGGCTTCCGCCGCTGCCGCCGGAAAGGCCGGCATCCCCACGAACGTCCCGCTCATACGGCCGGTTCCTCCTCCGTGCTCGCCAGGATCTCCGCGATGTGCACCGGCCGCATCCCCACTCTCAGCCGGCTCATGGTTCCGCCGATGTGCATCAGACAGGAGTTGTCGGCCGCGCACAGCACCTCGGCGCCGGTCGACTCCGCGTTGCGGACCTTGTCCGTGCCCATCGCCGCCGACACGTCGGAGTTCTTCACCGCGAAGGTCCCGCCGAACCCGCAGCACTCCTCGGCCCCCGGCAACTCGACCAGCTCGAGCCCCTTCACCGCCCGCAGCAGCCGCAACGGACGCTCGCCGAGACCCAGGCCGCGCAGCCCGTGGCAGGTCGGGTGGTACGTGACCGTGTGCGGATAGAAGGCACCCACGTCCGTCACTCCCAGCACATCGACCAGGAACTCCGTCAGCTCGTACGTCTTCGGGACCACGGGCGCCAGCGTGGCGGCCAGCCCGTCCCCGCGCCCCTCCGCCCGCGCCCGCTCACCCATGCGCGGATACAACTCCCGGACCATCGCCGCGCACGAACCCGAGGGCGTCACGATCGCCTCGTACCCCCCGAAGACATCGGAGAAATGCGTGGCCAACGGCTCCGCCTCATGCCGATAGCCGGTGTTGTAGTGCGCCTGCCCGCAACACGTCTGAGCCATCGGGAAGTCCACCTCGACGCCCAGCCTGGTCAGCAGATTCACCACGGCGCGCCCGGTGTCCGGATACAGCGTGTCGTTGACACAGGTCAGGAACAGTGCGACACGCATCGCGGCTCCTCGCGGTCGGTCATCGGACCAGTGCAGGGTAATAGCCCGTCACCGCCCGGCGGGAGAGGGCGCCTCGCCGCGTGCCGTGCCGTGCCGCGCCGTGCCGGGCCCTCGGCCGATCGCGCCGACTCGGCCGTGCCGCCGTCATCCTGCCAACCCGGCCATGCCGCCGTCATCCTGCAGCCCCCGGCCGTGCCGCCGTCCTTCTGCCGCCCCCGCCCTGTCATGGCAGCCCCGGCCCTGTCCTGTGCCGCCGGCGCTGCCCTAGCCCTGTCATGTGCCGCACGCGCCCTGTTATGGCAGCCCCGGCCCTGTCCTGTGCCGCCGGCGCTGCCCCGGCCCTGTCATGCGCCGCACGCGCCGCCCCTGCCCCGCTGCCCACCGCCCGCCGACCGGATGTTCAGCAAGATTCCATGATCCCCGCGCTCGGCCCCCGGTCCCGCATGTGCTGAACTGGGACTCGTCCGTCCCATCCGTCCCGGGAGACCCGTTGAGCCTCAGCTACCGCCAGCCCGGTGTCGTCCTCACCGACCGCCACTTCACCGTGCCTCTCGACCACTCGGAACCGGGTGGCGAGACCATCGAGCTGTTCGCCCGCGAGGCGGTGGCGAGCGACAAGGCGGGGCAGGACCTGCCGTGGCTGGTGTACCTGCAGGGCGGTCCCGGTTTCGGGGCGAATCGTTTCTCCGGGCGGCAGTCCTGGCTCGACCGGGCCCTGAAGGACTACCGGGTCCTCCTCCTCGACCAGCGCGGCACCGGCCGCTCGACGCCCGCCAACCGGCAGACGCTGCCGTTGCGGGGCGGCCCGGCCGAACAGGCCGCCTACCTCGGCCTCTTCCGCGCCGACTCGATCGTCCGGGACTGCGAGGCCGTCCGCCCGCAGGTGACCGGCGGCGCTCCCTGGACCGTGCTCGGCCAGAGCTTCGGCGGCTTCTGCACGGTGTCGTACCTCTCCCTGGCCCCGGAGGGCATCGCCACCGCGCTCGTCACCGGAGGTCTGCCCTCCCTGCACGCCCACGCGGACGACGTGTACCGGGCCGCCTACCCGCGCATCGAACGCAAGGTGAGCTCCCACTACGCCCGCTACCCGCAGGACGTGGACCGGGCCCGCCGCATCGCCGACCACCTGCTGACCCGTGATGTCGTCCTGCCGGGCGGCTACCGCCTCACCGTGGAGGCCTTCCAGTCCCTCGGACTGATGCTCGGCACGAGCGACGGCAGCCACCGCCTGCACTACCTCCTGGAGGACGCCTTCGTCCGCACCCCCGGCGGCGCGGAGCTGTCCGACGCGTTCCAGGAGGAGGTGCGGGGTCTCCTGTCGTACGCGGGTCACCCGCTGTACGCCCTCGTCCACGAGACGATCTACGGCCAGGACAGCCGCCCCACGGACTGGTCCGCCGAGCGGGTGCGCGCCGAGTTCCCGCAGTTCGACGCGGCCAAAGCGCTCGCAGGGGACGCCCCGGTCCTGTTCACCGGCGAGACGGTCCACCCCTGGACCTTCGACAACGACCCCGCCCTGCGCCCGCTGCGCGAGACCGCCGACGTGCTCGCCGCCCGCACCGACTGGCAGCCGCTGTACGACCCCGCGCGCCTCGCCGCCAACGAGGTACCGGTCGCCGCGGCCGTCTACCACGACGACATGTACGTCGACAGCACCCACTCCCTGGAGACCGCCCGCGCCGTCCGGGGTCTGCGCACCTGGGTCACCGACGAGTTCGAGCACGACGGCCTGCGCACGGGCACACCCCGGGTCCTGGACCGGCTGCTGTCCCTCGCCCGCGACGAGGTCTGAATCACGCGACGAGGTCTGCATCACGGGACGAGGGCAGGGCCTACAGGGGCGCGCCCCGTGCGCCCAAGGGGGCGCGGGGCTGTGTCCGACATGCGGCTCCGCCGCCGTGGGCGCGACCGGCCAGGACGGACCCGCTGCCGGCAACAGACACTCCCGCGAACGTCCCGCGCAGGTCAGTAGGCTTGCGGTCATGCCGGAACAGATACCGATCGACCGCTCCGAACTGCGAGGCGACTGCGCACAGTGCTTCGGCCTGTGCTGCGTCGCGCTGCCCTTCGCGGCCTCCGCCGATTTCGCGCTGGACAAGCCCGCCGGCAAGCCCTGCCCGAATCTGCGGGACGACCACCGCTGCGGTATCCACAGCGATCTGCGGAAGAAGGGCTTCTCCGGCTGCACGGTCTACGACTGCTTCGGCGCGGGGCAGAAGGTCTCGCAGGTCACCTTCGGCGGGCAGGACTGGCGTACGGGGTCCGCGGAGCGGGCCCGCGCGATGTTCGACGTGTTCCCGGTCGTCCGCCAGCTCCACGAGCTGCTCTGGTACCTCGACGAGGCGCTGGGCCTCGACGCGGCCCGGCCCGTCCACCCCGATCTGCGCGTCGCACGGGAGAAGACCGAGCGGCTCACCCTCGGCACGCCCGAGGAGCTGGCCGCGCTGGACGTGGCCGCCCACCGGCAGGAGGTCAACGTCCTGCTGCTGCGCACCAGCGAGCTGGCGCGGGCCGGTGCCCTCGGCGCGGGCGGCAGGAAGGCCAAGGGGAAGAACCGCCGGGGCGCGGACCTGATGGGCGCCCGGCTGCGGGGCGCCGACCTGCGCGGGGCCACTCTGCGCGGTGCCTACCTCATCGCCGCCGATCTCACCGGTGCCGATCTGCGCGACGCGGACATGATCGGCGCCGACCTGCGCGACGCCGATCTGACCGACGCGGACCTCACCGGCGCGTTCTTCCTCACCCAGCCGCAGTTGAACGCGGCCCGCGGGAGCGCCGGCACCCGGCTTCCGGCGTCACTCACCCGCCCCGTGCACTGGGCAGCGGCCGGCTGACCCGGCGCCGTCGTCCGGAACGGTCACGGAAGCCGCCGCGGGCCCGGCGATGGGAGCGGCAGCGGCGGTGGCAGTGGAAGTGGCGGTGGCGGTGGAAGTGGCGCCGGTGGGCAGTGTGCGGCGCTCCAGGCCGAGCCGCAGGCCCTCCGGCATGACCGTGAGGCGCTCGGTGACCTGGAGCCGGTAGTCCGGGTCGGCCCGCAGGTCGTAGCGGCGCAGCAGCAGGCCGAGCACCAGGGTCGCCTCGTGCAGCGCGAACTGGCGGCCGATGCAGGCCCGCGCGCCGGTGCCGAAGGGCTTGAAGGTGTGCGGGGCGCGGGCACGTACGGCCTTGGCGTCGAACCGGTCCGGGTCGAAGAGCTCGGCGTCCTCGCCCCAGACCTCGGGGTCGCGGTGCAGGAGCGGCAGCAGGACCAGCGCCCACGCGCCCCGGCGCATCGGGTGCTCCCCGGCGAGCACCGTGTCCTGGACGGCCTCGCGGGCGTAGGCGGGCGCGGTCGGCCACAGGCGCAGCGTCTCGTCCAGCACCCGGCGCAGATAGCGGAGCTTGGCGACCTGGTCGTAGCCCGGTTCCGGGGTGTCGCCCCAGACGCGGTCGATCTCGGCGCGGGCCCGGGCGGCGACCTCGGGGTGCCGGGCCAGGTAGTACAGGGCGAAGGAGAGCGCGCCGGAGGTGGTCTCGTGGCCGGCCACGAGGAACGTGATCACCTGCCTGCGGACGTTCTCCGGCGACAGCCGTTCCCCGGTCTCGGGGTGGGCGGTCTCCAGCATGCGGTCCAGCAGGTCCCCGGTGCCGGTGCCGGTGCCCGTGCTGGTGCCGCCGCCGTGCCGGGCGGCCACGAGGTCGTCGACCGTGCGGTTGAGGTACGCGATGTCGGCCGCGTTGCGCCGGGCGGCTCCGCGCAGCAGCAGCGGGGCCAGCGGCCCGGGAACGCTGTTCAGGCGCTGGGCGTAGGTCAGGGTGCCGACCATGGCCTTGACGAAGGGGTGCGGCCGGTCCCGCTCGAAGGAGCCGAAGTCGTGCCCGAACCCGGTGCGCGCGATGGTCTCCAGGGTCAGCTTGGTCATGTCACCGGGTACGTCCACGGTGCGCCCGGCCGTCAGCTCGCCGTCCCAGTGGTCGGTCAGCCGTCCGGCGACCGACAGCATCATCCCGTGGTAGGCCTCCATGGCGTCCCTGCTGAACCCGGGCGCGAGGACGTCGTGGGCGAGCTGCCAGTTCGGCTCGTGGTTGTAGGCGGTGAACAGTCCGTCCCCGACGACCGGCCGCAGGTTGGCGACCCCGAGGCCGACGTGCTTGGCGAACCGGGACTCGTCCGCGAGGTCGGCGGCGAGCCGGGCGCCCCACACGAAGACGAACTCCCTGTTGAACGCCCGCCGCCGGAAGATCGGTCCGAGCTCGCGCCCGAAGCGCATCGAGTCCTGCAGGGGCCGGCGCCGGTCGACACCCACCACGTCGCCGACCAGCGGCAGCCGGCCCGCCGGATGGGGGATGCGGTGCAGCTCCGGCCAACCCTGCTCGGCGCTGCGGAATCCCTTCGGCAGCCCGGTCTCCGTCGTCTCCGCCATGACGCGATCTCCCTTGATCCAGCGGACGGTTGTGCGGTGTCGCGCTCGTGTCGTAAGTGGTGTTGTACGTGAGTTCAATAACAGGTTTCAGTCTGATCCGCTTGTTGAACCGACGTCAAGTAAAGTGGCCGTATGCCCGCGAACCAGGGGGAACGCGCCCGGCGTCGACTCAGTACCGAAGAGCGTCGTGAGCAGCTGCTGTCGGTCGGGGCGCGGCTGTTCTCGGAGAGTCCGTACGACGACGTGTGGATCGAGCAGGTCGCCGAGATCGCCGGGGTCTCCCGGGGGCTGCTCTACCACTACTTCCCGAACAAGCGGGACTTCTTCGCGGCGGTCGTCGAGCGCGAGAGCGCGCGGATGCTGCGCATGACGGCCGCGGTGCCCGGTGTGCCGGTGCGCGAGCAGCTCACCGCCGGCCTCGGCACCTACCTCGGCTACGTCCAGGCCCACGCCCACGGCTTCCGTGCCTTCCATCGCGCGGACGCGGCCGGCGACCAGGCCGTGCGCCGCGTCTACCAGCAGGCCCTCGCCGCCCAGGAGCAGCAGATACTCGCCGCGCTGGCCGCCGACCCCGAGTTCGGGCCCGTTCTGGAGGGCGCGCCCGAGGTGCGGCTGGCCGTACGCGGCTGGCTCGCCTTCACCACCGCCGTCTGCCTGGAGTGGCTGCGTGACGGCGAGCTGACGCGGGAGCAGGTCCGCGATCTGTGCGCCCGCGCACTGCTGGGTGTCCTTGCCTGACCCGTCCGGCCCTTTCCGCCGACGGGGGTGTGGTTGGCGTGCGCCCGGATCTTCGGCAAGTTAAGCAAGGCTTACCTAAGAATATCTCGGATGGGTGACACGCAGGACTGGGCGGCCGGACCCGCCGCGAAGGAGCCGTCCGCGAGGTACGCCCGCGAGGGCTGCCCGCGCCGTCGTGGCGGAACAGGCACGCGCAGCCTCGAAGGGTGCGATGTCCCCGGCGCTACAGCGGCAGCGCGCAGACGGCGACCGGGGAGGCGAACGGCTTGCCCGCGAGCCGCAGTTCACCGCTCCGGGTGTCCACGTGGAAGACGCTGACCGTGCTGGAGCGCTGGTTGGCCGCGAAGAGCAGGGCGCCGTCCGGTGAGAAGGCGATCTGGCGCGGGAAGTCCCCGGCGACGGGCACCGTGCCGAGCAGGCGCAGCCGGGCGCCGTCCGCCTCGACGGCGTAGCGGGCGAGGCTGTTGTGGCCGCGGTTGGCGAGGAAGGCGTACGCGCCGTCGGCCGTGACCAGGAACTGGGCCGGGTAGTTGGTGCCGCCGGCCGCGCCCGTGGACTGGGGATCGCCGATGGTGAGCCGGCCCGAGCCGGGGTCGTAGGCGCAGACGGCGACCGTGTCGTCCACCTCGTTGGCCAGGTAGGCGTAGTGGCCGCCCGGGTGGAAGGTCAGGTTGCGCGGGCCGGCGCCGGGCCGGGTGTGCGCCTGGGCGACCTCGGTGAGCGTGCCCTTCGACAGGTCCAGGCGGTAGCTGTACACGGTGTCGGTGCCGAGGTCCACGGCGAGGACGTGACCGCCGTCGGGGCTGGTGATGAACTGGTGCGCGTGCGGGCCCTGTTGGCCCGGACCCGGGGCCGGCGACGTGTGGGTCACCAGGTCCGTGCGCTCGCCGAGCGCCCCCTGCTCGTCGATGGGGTGCACGGCCACGCTGCCGGACTGGTAGTTGGCGCTCAGCAGCCAGCGCCCGCTGGGGTGGACCGACAGATGGCAGGGTCCGCCGCCGCCCGTGCCGCGGCTGCCGAGGACGCGCCGGTCGGCGAGGCGTACGGCGGTGACCGCGCCGTCCTGCCGCTCGTCGACCGCGTACAGGGTGCGGCCGTCGGGGTGCGGGGCGAGGTACGACGGGTCGGGGACGCCGGTCAGCGTCCCCTCGCCGGTGATCCGGCCCGCCGCCGGGTCGTACGTCGCCAGCCCGATGCCGGTGCCGCCGCCCTTGACTGAGGTGTAGGTGCCGATCCAGAGGGGGCGGGGGCCGGAGCGCTTCCGGGACGGCGGCGTCCGTGCGCCGGGTGCGGGGGTGCGGTCCGTCGGGGTGCGTTCCGCGTGTGCGCCGTCCGCCGGCGGGGCCGCCGGGGCGGGCATCGCCACGATGGCGGCCATGCCCGCGAGACCTCCGACGAACCGGCGCCTGCTCAGCCCCTTGCCGGGCTCCCGGCCACCCCGGAACCGGGGAGACTCCTTGTCCGCCGCCCGTTCGTCCCTGTCCATGCCGTCCGTGCCGTCCGTGCCGTCCGTGCCGTCCGTGCTGTCCGTGCCGTCCATGCCGTACCTCAGGTCGTCGGTTGCCCCGGCCGTGACAGCCACCTTGGCGTGGATCCACCCGGAAAGGCAAGACGAGCAATGGCCGTTGCGGACAGTGCAACGCGCCCCGGGGTCACCGGTCCGTCACCAGTCCCCGTCCTCGACCGGCTTGCCCTGGGCGTCCTTCAGGGGCATCACCTGCCCGGCGGACGGCTGCTGCCAGGGGTCCAGGTCGTCCCCGAGCCAGTCGCCGACCGGTTTCACGGACTCCAGGGGGCCGGTGGGGGCGAGATCCTCGGCGTCCTCGTCGTAGTAGTCGTACCAGGGCAGTCCCGCGCTCGTGTACGCCGCCCGGTCCACCGGCGACGGCGGGGGCGCCTCGCCCGTGATGCGGCGCCACTCCGGGGGCGTGACCAGGTGGACGAAGACCCGGCCGGCGGGCGTCTCGGACCAGTCGGTGAGCGGCCGGTCGTCGCGGTACACCTCCTGGCGCATCGAACCGCCCACGCCGAGACCCATGGCCGCCGCGCGCCGAGGGGGACCCGCGGACGCCGGGGCCGAGGGAGCCGCGCCGGGCGCGGCGGCGGCCATGGGCACCGGGCCGCCGTATCCCCCGGGCGGCAGAGGGCCGCCGTACCCGGCGACCGGTCCCGCCGCCCGCGCCCGTTCGCGCTGCTCCCGTTCCTGCCGCCGCCACTCGGCGAGGACGTCCTCGCGCAGCGGGAACGCCTGCAACTGGACCCCGCCCCACGTCTCCTCGCCGGTGACCTGCCCCTCCACGGTCGCGCCGAGCCCGAGCGGTACGGCGACGAACTGGCGGACCGTGCCCTTGCCGGAGTTGATGCCGTCCAGCCAAGGCTGGCGGGGCAGCACCACGTAGTTCTGCGGGCCGCGCGCGAGACGGTCCCGCCACGGCTTCCCGGAGACGGCGCACACCTTGCCCACGCCGACCTGGAGGGCGGCCGGCTCCGTCGTACCGCCGAAACTCAGCCACATCGCCTCGCGCAGGTACACCGGCAGCATCACGCCACCGCGCGCCCGCCACTCTCCCGGAACCGAGTCGGCGTAGTCCGCCACCCGCCGGACGGGGAACTCGCCCAGCCCCGGCGGCAGCGGATGCGTGCCCGACTCGGGCAGCCGGAGCGTGCGCACGAACCGCACCGCCACCCCGCCGCCCAGCCTCAGTGTGTTCCCGTCGATCCGTACACCCGCGTCGGCCATCGGCCCGCTCCCTCCCGTGCCCCGTCATGCCCCGTACCCGGCGGGGCCGGTCCGGCCCGGCTCCCCCTCACCGAGAACGTTCGCCGAACCCCGCCCGGTTCCGCCACAGGTCCTCCTGGACGCCGAGGCGCTCACGCAGCCGGTGCAGCCACGGCCGCCTCGCCCGCTGCTGCCGGGACACCTGGTCCAGTTCCTCGAACAGACGGCGTGTGCGGTGCTCGGTGTCGAGTTCGTCGATGATCCGGGTCACCTCGGTCAGCACCGCGCCCATCAGCTGCCAGTTCGCCCCGCCCGCGCGGACCTCCGCGTGGAGCTGCCCGGCGAGCCGGTCCCGGGTGGCCGCCGCCGCGTGCAGCTCGGCCGCGAGCCGGGCCTCGGCCGACTCGGCGCTGCGGCTCAGGTCGGTGGTCACGAGCACCGCGAAGCTCACCACCGCGTCGGCCATCTCGGACAGCAGCTGCTCCACGGTGGGCCCGATCCGGTTCGGGAACAGCTCCTCGGGGCCGCGGGCCTTCGCGAGATCGGTGAAGGTACGGGCCAGCACCCGCAGGACGACCGTGCAGATCTCCAGGGTGTCCAGGCCGGTGCGCAGCACCACCCGGTGCAGCAGGCCCTCCTTGACGCGGGGGTTGAGCCGCAGGCTGTCCTCGGCCTGCCGCAGCGCCGCGTCCACCTGGGCGATGTCGTGGTCCAGGCGGCGCGCCTCGTGCAGCCGTGCGGCCGCCTGCTGCCACGGGATACCGCTCGCGGCCTCCTCGCCCATCCGCAGCATCAACTGGCGCACCCGGCGGGCCAGCCCGTCGATCGAACGGGCCGCCTCGTCCACCCACACCGGTGGTGGAAGCAGCAGGTTGCAGGCCATCCCGACGACCGCGCCGATCAGCGTCTCCACGATCCGCGCCCACGCGGTGAACCCGACGGTGGTGACTCCGAGCACCAGCATCGCGCTGATCGCCACCTCGGCGACGTACTCGTCCACGCGCACCAGATGGCCCACGGTCAGCGAGGCCACGATCAGCAGCGCCAGGCTCCACCAGGTCAGGCCCACCAGCAGGCTGAACAGGATGGCGACGAGGACCCCGGCGACCACCGAGTTCACCCGGCGGATGCCGTTGGTGAGCGTGGCGTAGAAGGTGACCTGGACGACGAGCAGCGCCGTCAGGGGTGCGGTGAGCGGGGCCGGCTCCGGGCTGAGCCGCAGCGCGATGACGTAGGCGACCGTCGCCGCGGCGGCCGAACGCAGTGTCTGGACGACCACCGGTTCCCTGCGACGCCTCAGCAGGCGCCGCAGTCGCAGGTTCCACTTCCGTTCCTCTGGCATCCCTTGGCCTGTTCCCGTTCCTCCCGCGCGCCGAACGCCGCAGATGGAGGACCTGAACGACCCGGCGGGTCAGAAGTACAGCTTGTCGAGGAAGGCGGTCAGGTTGCGTGCCGTCCGGGCGATCTGTTCCTCGACGGTCAGGCTCTCCTCGAACCGGCTGCCGGACTCCGGCACCTTCTTCCCGCGGACGTACAGGGAACACGCCAGGTCCGTGCACATGTACACGCCGACCGAATTGCCCTCGCGGCCCGCGACGCCCGCCTTCCGCGCCGTCATCAGGGACACCCCGCCGCCCCGGTGGGTCGTCAGGCACACCGAGCACATGCTGCGGTGCAGGAAGCCACGCTGCGAGGCCGGGAAGCGCAGGGTCACGCCGACGATCCGGTCGTCCCGTTCGGTGACCAGGTAGCTGCGGTCCGGCGCCCCGGGATCCCGCCAGCCGAGGAAGTCGAGGTCGTCCCACGGGCGTTCGTCGAGATCACGCGGAACCGCCAGCCGCCTGGCCTCCCCCTTGGAGCAGTTGACAAAGGAGTTGCGGATGTCCTGCTCGGTGAGCGATCTCATGGGGGGAGTCCCTTCGGATGCGGTGCTCGTGCATTCCCTGAACCTAGGACTCCTAGGTTCAGAGACATCATATTTAGGCAGGAGAGAGTGGGCCAATGGATTTCTGGGAGATGACATCGCCGCGTGCCCGGCGCGCACGGGACCATGTGGCCGCCCGGGTGTCCGGCCCGCCGCTCGCCCCCGACGTCCGCATCACCCTGAACTTCCATCCGGACCGGCTGTGCGCGGGCGTACCCGTCCTCGAGGCGCTGGCCCGGGACGGCGCCTACCACTCCCAGTTCGTCACCGGCACCAGCAACGGCGGCCTGACCGCGCACCCGGGCGGCGACCGCTGGCGCTGGGAGAGCCGGATCTTCGGCGGCGTCTACGACGACGCGGCCCCGGCCGAGCGTCCGGTGTACGGTGCCCTCGACTTCCGCCGCCAGGTGGTCGGCGCGGCCCCCCGCTTCGGTTCCTCCCACCTCAGACTGACCGCCCCGGTCCTGGCACGGGCCACCTTCTGCTACCCGGACAGCGCGGCCGAGCCCGACGACTACGGCGTGGCCGCGGCCATGCCCCTGATCGCGCTCGCCGAGGCCGACGAGCGCGATGCCCTCGACGACTACATCGAGAGCCACGTCCACGGGGGAGTGCTGCTCGCCCGGGACGTCGAGGCGCTCGTCCTCGACGCGAGCTACCGGGGCACCCCGGTGGAGACGGCGGCCCGGCGCCTGCCCTTCCCGCTCGACTGGCACCCCGGCTACCGGCTCACCGTCACCGGCCTGCGCCGCCACGCTGGCTTCCGGGGCCCGGAGTACGCCGCCCTGGGCGCTCGTATCGCCGAGGACGGGCTGCTCACCCCGCGTGTCATCGGGGACGCGGTCCGCACCGGTCGCCACGAACTCCAGGATCTGAAGATGGTGTGGCACACCGTGGCCCGCTTCGGAGCCCCGGAGGGCGCGGGTACGGCGTTCCCGGGCCCTGCTCAACCTCCGGTGTCCTCGTCTCCGGAGGCCACACCCCGGGGGTGAGGATTCCCAAGGAGCGGGCGCGGGGGACGAGTTCGGTGCGGTTGGTGGCCGACCAGCGGGCCGGCAGGCGGCGCAGGTGGTGGCTGACGCCGTCGCGTGTGAGGCAGAGTTCGTGGGCGGCCCGGTCGACCGTGGCCCTCCACGGTGTCCCGGTCGTCGGCATCACCGCCACCGGCCCCGGCCGGCTCTCATGCGGCAGGTCGTGGAAGCCGCGGGGCCGGCTTGCGGCCAGGGGGGCGACCCCTGCTTAGTTCAGATCATGAAATAAGGGTTGGTATAAAGTCGTCTCCAGCCTGTCCAGGGAGGTATGTTGCAGGTCGGGCAGGGCGCGAAGGGAGCGACATGGCGGGGCGGAACGGGCGCACGGTACGCGACCTGAGGCGGGGCAACCGGACGGCCGTACTCCAACGGCTGTACTTCGACGGCCCGCTCAGCCGCTTCGAGCTGGGCCCGGCCACGGGACTCAGCTCCGGCTCGGTCAGCAACGTGGTCGCGGACCTCGCCGCCGACGGGCTGGTCGAGGAGGCCGGCAGCGTCGACTCCGACGGCGGCCGCCCCCGCACCCTGCTGCGGGTGTCCCCGCGCAGCGGCCAGATGATCGGCGTCGACGTCGGTGAAACCCGCGTCCGCGTCGAGCTGTTCGACCTGGCCCTCACCGAACTGGCCCGCACCGAGCGCCCGTTGGCTCCGCAGGGTTACGACGTCGACGTCATCGCCGGCCACATCCGCGACGGCATCGCCGAGATCCTCGCGGTCGAGGAGGCGGCGCCCGAGCGGCTGCTCGGCGTCGGCGTCGGTGTCCCCGGCATCGTCGAGCACACCGCCGACCGAGGTGCCGTCGTCCACGGCCAGACCATCGGCTGGGACGCGGTCCCGCTGGAGCAGTTGCTCCGCTCCACCTCCCAACTCCCCGACAACGTCCCGTACTTCATCGACAACGGCGCCAAGACCCTGGGCCAGGCCGAGATGTGGTTCGGCGCCGGGCGCGGCGCCCGCAACGCCGTCGTCGTGCTCTTCGGCTCCGGGGTCGGCGCCTGCCTGGTCACCCCGGAGGTGGAGCACGGCCGGGCCGTCGAGTGGGGCCATCTGACCGTACGGGTGCGGGGGCGGCGCTGCCGCTGCGGTGCCCCGGGCTGCCTGGAGGCCTATGCGGGAGCGGAGTCGCTGCTGGCGCGCTGGGAGGAGGGGGGCGGCCGCCCGCCCGAGGGCACCGACGAGGAGACCGCGCTCACCGCGATGCTCGCCGCCGCCTACCCACCCGACGGCACCGAGCCCGACCCGGTCGCGCTCGCCGTGCTGGAGGAGACCGCCGAGTACCTCGGCGCGGGCCTGTCCGACCTGATCAACCTCTTCCAGCCCGAGCGCATCCTGATCGGCGGCTGGGCCGGCCTTCAGCTCGGCACCCGCTTCCTGCCCGCCGTACGACGCCACGCGGCGACGTACGCCCTGCGCCACCCGGCCGACAAGGTCACCATCGACCTCGGCCGGCTCGGCCCCGACGCCGTCACCGTCGGCGCGGCGATCCTGCCCCTCGCCGACTTCTTCGCCCGGGGCGGGCGCCGCGCCGAGACGGCCGCCGACGAACGCCACCCCGTATGGCGGACCGCGCTGGCGGACCGGACGCCGCGCTGAGCGGTACGAGGCGGAGTCGAAGCGGTACGAGTACGAGTTCGAGTCGAGCGGTACGAGTTCGAGGCCGGGCCGGGGCGCATGGAAAAGCCCCGGCCGTGACGGGGGAATCACGGCCGGGGCGGCCAAGTGGTGGGCACGCATGGCGGTCGCCTCTCGGCGAAAGGCTCCACAGGGCTTCAGCCGAACGATCGTCCCTGTGGTCACATGGTGAGGCCCGGGGACACAGTCCCATCCGCACCCACGCCGTGTTCAACGGGCAACCTCACGGTGGTGTTCCATCGGCTGCCGTGATACGGGTCACGGCGGCCGGGGAGCGGGCCCACGGGCCCCTCATGTGCGACGCGCCCCTGCCGGCAGACGGCCCTCGCGCGTCCAGTCGAGCAGCTCGTCCGCCGACCAGGCGGTCACCACCCGCTCGGCGGCGACCCCGCACTCCTCCGCGCGGGCGCAGCCGAAGATCTGCCAGTCCAGCTGGCCGGGCGCGTGCGCGTCGGTGTCGATCGAGAACAGCACCCCGGCCCCGACCGCCTCGCGCAGCAGCCGCCGCGGCGGGTCCAGCCGCTCGGGACGGCTGTTGATCTCCACGGCGGTGCCCGACTCGGCGCAGGCGGCGAACACCTCGCCCGCCTCGAACTCCGACTCCGGCCGCCCCCGGCCCGTGACCAGCCGGCCGGTGCAGTGGCCGAGGACGTCCGCGTGCGGATTCCGCACGGCCGCCACCATCCGGCGGGTCATCGAGCGGGCGTCCATGCGCAGCTTGGAGTGAACGGACACCACCACGACGTCCAGCTGCTCCAGCAGCTCGGGCTCCTGGTCCAGCGAGCCGTCCTCCAGGATGTCGCACTCGATGCCCGTGAGCAGCCGGAACGGCGCCCACCGCGTGTTCAGCTCCGCCACCACCGCCAGCTGCTCGCGCAGCCGCTCGGGGCTGAGCCCCCGGGCCACGGTCAGCCGGGGGGAGTGGTCGGTCAGCGCCGTCCAGGCGTGGCCCAGCCGGGCCGCCGCCCACCCCATCTCCTCGATCGGGCTGCCGCCGTCCGACCAGTCCGAGTGCGTGTGACAGTCGCCGCGCAGCAGCGCCCGCAGCTCGGTGCCGCCCTCGACCGGGAGCGGCGCCCCGGCCTCCTCCTCCACCGTGCGCAGATAGCCGGGGACCTCCCCGGCCAGCGCCTCCCGCACCACCTGCGCGGTCTTGGGTCCGACCCCTTTCAGCGACTCCAGCGTCCCGGCCGCCGCCCGCCGGGCGACCTCCTCCTCGGACAGTTCCGAGAGCACCCGGGCGGCGGTACGGAATGCCCGTACCCGATAGGTGGGCGCGAGCGAGCGCTCCAGCAGAAAGGCGATCCGGTCCAGGGCCGCGACGGGATCCATGGCCACCTCCAGCTCCCCACGGACCTCCAGGGTTGCCCAGGGCCGTACCCGCCGCACGGCGACGGCCCGCCGGGTCCGCGTGCACGGCCCGCCGGGCCTGCGTGCGGGTCCCGCCGGGCTCGCCTGTACGGCTCGCGAGGAGGAGTCGTCCGCCCGCGTCGCGTTCTACGCTCTATTGCATGACCGAACAATCAGCTCCCCACATCTCGCACCCGCGGATCCTGGTGCTCGGGTTGTGTCCCGGCAAGCCGGGTGAGCCGCCGTTCCGGATCGTGCAGATCGACGGTCGGGTGGTCAGGGAGGCCACCTCCATCACGGACGTGCTGGAGACCGCCGCCCACCACGGGATCACCATCCACGACCTGGACGACCCGGAGGTGGTCCGCTGGGTGGGAGGCGACAAGTTCCGCTGGAAGCTGCACTGAGCCGGGGACGGCTCAGCCGACGGTCCACTTCTGGTTGGCGCCACCGGTGCAGCTCCAGATCTGCAGCCGGGTTCCGTTGGCCGAGTTGTTCCCGGTCACGTCGAGGCACTTGTCCGCCTGTGGATTGACGATGTCGTGCGCCGCCGTGACGGTCCACTTCTGGTTGGTGCCGCCGCTGCAGTCCCACAGCTGGACGGTGGAGCCGTTCGCAGTGCCCCGGTCCGTGATGTCCATGCACTTGCCGAGCGCCCGGATGGTGCCGTCCGAGCCGACCGTCCACTGCTGTGCGGCGGTGCCGTTGCAGTCGTAGAGCTGGACCGGGGTGCCGTTGGCGGGGTTCGCGCCCGCCACGTCCACGCACTTGCCCGCCAGGCCCCGGATGGCGGCTCCGGCCGCGTTGTCGCTCGTCGTCACCGACACCGAGTCCACCACCAGCGTTTGCGGGAACTGGGTCGAGCCGTCCGGGTCGCCGGGCCAGTAGCCGCCCACCGCCAGGTTCAGGATGAGGAAGAACGGCTTGTTGAAGACCCACGTCTTCCCGCCCAGGTCGGCGGGCGTGCGCCGCTGGTAGACGTTTCCGTCCACCGACCAGGTGATCGAGTCGGGTGCCCAGTCGACGGCGAAGGTGTGGAAGGCGTCCGCGAACGCCTGCCCGCCGGGCAGGGAGTAGGGCGCCCCTATGCCGCCGGAGCCGGAGTAGCCGGGGCCGTGGATGGTGCCGTGCACGGTGGAGGGCTCGAAGCCGACGTTCTCCATCACGTCGATCTCGCCCGAGTCCGGCCAGTTCACCGGCGTTCCGAGCATCCAGAACGCGGGCCACATGCCCTGCCCGCGCGGGATCTTCATCCGGGCCTCGACGTGGCCGTACTGGGCGTTGAACTTCCCGGCGGTGTTCATCCGGGCCGAGGTGTACTGGCAGCTGCCGTACCAGCACTGGTAGCCCGCCGGGTTCTCCTTGCGGGCCGTGATCACCAGGTGGCCCTGGCCGTCCAGCGCCGCGTTCTTGGTGCCGGAGGTGTAGTACTGCCGCTCGTGGTTGTTGACGTTGTCGCCGGTCTCCAAGGTCCACTTCGAGGAGTCGACCCCGGCGCCCGAGGGTCCGTCGAAGTTGTCGGAGAACGTTGTCACGGCCGCGGCCGTGGCCAGCGGTGCGGTGGTCTGCGCCCGGACCGGGCCGGCGGCGACCGAGCCGACCAGTGCGGCGGACAGGGCGGCGAAGAGGCAAGTGCGGAGCAGGCGTGGGGAGGCCATGACACTCCGATCGCGTGGGGGTGTGATGCCTCTTGATTTAAGAAGTGAGATAAGAGGGCGTCAATACTTTGGTACGGACCAGTAGTTGACGGGTCGTCGTCACAGCGAGCCGGACGCGGCCTCGGACCGCTCCAGGGCCGCGTCCAGTGTCGGGTGGGGTGGCAGCAGCCGGGACAGCCCGGTGACCCGGAAGACGCGGAGGGTCAGCGGGTGGGTGCACACGAGCTCCAGTCGCCCGCCGCGCTCCAGCACCCGGCTGCGGGTGCGGTAGACCAGCCGCAGCCCTGAGCAGTCGAAGAACTCGACGGAGCCGAGGTCCAGCACCAGGCGGACGCCCGGCCGGGCAGACACCGCGTCGAGGAAGGGTGCGATCTCGGCCGCCGCGGCGATGTCGATCTCGCCCCGCAACTCGACCACGGTGTGCCCGCGGTCCTCGTGCACGCGTAGATGCCGGGGGATCGGTGTGGGTTCCTGTCGCACCACGGCAGCCCCTCCCGCACACGCCCGGAAACCGCTTCCTGGAAAGTCAACTTACCCTCGATGGAAGGAATTTGAGCATGTTCGATTGACATATGTCTGCGAGTTTCAGTCCATCACCAGCACCAACTTGCCCGTCGTCCGCCCGGTGTCTCCCAGCTCGTGTGCCTTCGCGGCCTCGGCGAGCGGGAAGGTCCCCGCGATCGTCGCGCGCAGCCTGCCCGACTCCGCCAGCTCCGCGATCGCCTCCATCCCGGACCGGTCGGCGTCCACCAGCATGCGCACCGCCCGCACGCCGAGACGCTCCGCCTCGTCGTGGAACTCCCGCGAACCGACCGGCAGGATCGACACCACGATCCCGCCGGGCCGCAGCACGCGCAGCGACCGTACGGACGTCTCGCCGCCGACGGTGTCCAGGACGACGTCGACCTCCCGCACCGCCTCCGTGACGTCGGTGGTCCGGTAGTCGACGGCCTCGTCCACGCCGATCTCCCGCAGGAAGTCGTGCTTGCCCGCGCTCGCCGTGCCGATCACGTACGCGCCGAGCACCTTGGCGATCTGCACGGCCACGTGCCCGACCCCGCCGGCCGCGGCGTGGATCAGGACCCGGCTGCCGGGCCGGACGTCCGCGTGCTCGGTCAGCGCCTGCCACGCGGTCAGCGAGACCAGCGGCAGCGCGCCCGCCCGGACGTGGTCGATCGAGGCCGGCTTGCGGGTCAGGGCGCGCACCGGCGCGATCACGTACTCGGCGTGCGAGCCATGGCCGAATGGGTACGGCAGCATGCCGAAGACCTCGTCACCGGGCCGGAAGGCGGCCGCGCCGACCCCCGTCGCCACGACCTCGCCGGACACGTCCCAGCCCAGGACGAACGGCGGCTCGCCAAGGAAACCGCCGGTTGTCCGGTGCTTCCAGTCGGTCGGGTTGACGCCGGCCGCGCGCACCCGGACCAGCACCTCGTTCGGGCGCGGCACGGGCCGCTCCACCCGCACTTCCTTCAGGACCTCGGGGCCGCCGAGGACGTCCTGACTGATCGCACGCATCGTGTCCACATCGCTCATGGTCACCAGCATGCCGTGCCCCGCCCGCCCCGCCCCGAACGTTTCGGCCCGCCCCGGCGTCGTAGGGCCGGACGGATCAAGGAAGACACCGAGAGTCACCGGAAACACCGAGAGTCACCGAGGATGCCGGGGACGCCGGGGAACAGGGGCGGGAATGCGCAGAAGGCTGGTGGCCGTGGGTGTGGCCGTACTGGCGGCCGTGACGGTGGTGGGGTGCGACGACGGCACCGGCGTGCGGGTGGTGGTCGAGGGCATGCCGCCGGCCAGCCCCTACAGCGGCCCCCTGTACGTGCCCACCACGGCCGTGGACGGCCGCAGCCCCCGTGCCCTGCTGCGGACCTCCGGAGCGGCGGGCCGGGCGCTGGAGTGCGACGGGGAGATCTTCGACGGCGCGGGACCCGACGGGTGGAGCAAGAGGGACGGCGGCGACACGCCGGAGGAGGGGCTGAAGGTGTACTTCGACATGTTCCAGCCCGCCCAGCCCGACCACGGCTACCGGGCGGAGCGCCGGGAGAAGGACCGGGTGCTGTACTCCTTCGACGTCCGCGGCCGCACCAAGGTGGCCGTCGTGGTGGCCAAGGACCAGAAGGACCGCCCCGGTTGGGGCCCGGAGACCAGCGCCGCCTGCGACCCCGCCGAACTCCCCGCCCGGTTCGCGGCAGAGCAGGGCTACGAGGTCTGGACGGACGGCGACGGCGAACGGGTACCGGTGCGCCGGCTCAGCAGCTCTCCCGGACCCGAACACTGCGACTGGGATTCGGCATACTTCCTCGACCTGGACGGCCGCACGTACGTCCGTGACCCCGAGGGTGTGCTCGACGACCTCCTGAAGGCGCCGTACCGCAGGGACGTCCCCATGCCGGCGGACGCCCACGACACCGGGTACCACTACCGGAGTCGGCACCTGTGGCTGAGCGCCGACCGGGCGACGGCCTACGTCCGCACGTCCGACGGCGTGGAGGCCTGGCCGCAGGCCAGGCAGCAGATCGCCTGCATGTGATCGCCTGCGTGTGATCGGCTGCATGTGACCCGCGGGCGCGTCGCCGAGGACAGGCGCGGGGCCGGGAACCGCGCGTCGGCGACGACCGGCCCGGCCCCCCGGCTCAATCGCCGTCCGCCGCGTACACCCGCTCACCCCCCACATAGGTGAGGGCCACCCGCGTCTGCGCGATCGCCTCCGCCGGCCCGGCGAACGGGTCGCGGTCCAGCACCACCAGATCGGCGAGCGCCCCGGCGGCCACCCGCCCCGTGTCGTCCAGGTGGTTCACGTACGCCGACCCCGCCGTGTACGCCGTCAGCGCCTCCGCAAGGCTCAGCCGCTCGCCCGGCAGGAACACCGGCTCGGTGCCGCCCGGTTCGACGCGGTTGACCGCGACATGGACGCCCTGGAGCGGGTCGGGGCTGCTCACCGGCCAGTCGCTGCCCGCGGCGAGCCGCGCCCCCGAGCGCAGCAGTGCCGCGAACGGGTACTGCCACCCGGCCCGTTCCGTCCCGAGGAAGGGGATCGTCAGCTCGTCCATCTGCGGCTCGTGCGCGGCCCACAGCGGCTGGATGTTGGCGGTGGCGCCGAGCCGGGCGAAGCGCGGCACGTCGTCGGGGTGCACCACCTGGAGATGTGCCAGGTGCGGCCGGGTGTCGTTGGGCCCGTTGGCGGTGCGGGCCGCCTCGATGGAATCCAGCGCGTCGCGTACGGCCCGGTCGCCGAGCGCGTGGAAATGGCACTGGAAGCCGAGCGCGTCCAACTCGGTCACGTACTCGGGGAGTCGGGCCGGGTCGATGAAGCTCTTGCCGCGGTTGGCGGTGGCGCAGCCGCACCGGTCCAGGTAGGGGTCGAGCAGCGCGGCCGTGTGGTTCTCGGCGACCCCGTCCAGCATCAGCTTCACGGTGCCCGCGCGGAACCGGCCGTGGCCGAACGCGGCCCGCTTCTCGACCAGTTCGGGGATCTGCTCGGCCCCGCGCTCCCGGTCCCACCACAGCGCGCCGACCACGCGCGCGGTCAGTGACCCGTCCCGGGCCGCGGTGAGGTACGCCTGTGCCGGGTCGTCCATGCCGAGGAAGTCACCGACCAGCGCGTCCTGCCAGGCGGTGATGCCGAGCGCGTGCAGATGCCGCTGGGCGTGCAGCAGCGCGGCCAGCCGGTCGGCCGCGGTGGCGGCCGGCGTGAGCCGGCCCACCAGCTGCATCGCCCCCTCCTGCAGCGTGCCGCTCGGCTCGCCCGAGGCGTCCCGCTCTATCCGCCCGTCGGCCGGGTCGGGGGTGTTCCGGTCGATGCCGGCCAATTCCAGGGCGCGGCTGTTCACCCAGGCGCCGTGGTGGTCCCGGTTCGGCAGGTACACCGGCCGGTCCGGCACGACCGCGTCCAGCAGTTCCCTGGTCGGCGTGCCGCCCTCGAACGCCTCCATCGACCAGCCGCCGCCGAGGATCCACTCCCGCCCGGGATGGGCCTCGGCGTACGCGCGGACGGCGGCCACGCTGTCCGCGGCGGTTGTCGCCCCGGTCAGATCGCACTGGGTCATCTCCAGGCCGGCCGGCACCGGATGCACGTGCGCGTCCTGGAAGCCCGGCAGCAGCAGCCGCCCGGTGAGGTCGACCACGTCCGTGCGCGGCCCGGCCAGCGCGCGCACTTCGTCGTGTCCGACGGCGGTGACGCGGTCCCCGGTGACCGCCACGGCGGTGGCCGTCAGCCCCTCGGGAGTGAGGACGGGGCCGCCGGTGAAGAGCAGATCAGCGTGCATGATGCCTTTCCTGGAAGGACAGTCGGAAGGACGGTCGGAGGGTCAGTCGACGGTGGACAGGAGCCGCGGGGAGTCGGCGTCGGTGCCCTCGCCGGTGCGGAAGTACGGGGAACGGCGCACCCACTTCGCCCACGCGGCCACGACGAACCCGGACACGATCATCACCAGCGGCATGAGCAGCAGGAACCGGCCGTTGTCCGCGCTCACTTCGAGGTGGTCGGCGGAGGTGTAGAAGGACCACGCGAGATAGCCGCCGAGGCCCAGCAGGGACAGGGCGCTCAGCCCGGGCAGGACCACCGCCCGGATCCCCTGCCGCCAGTCCTCGCGCAGCAGGTTCCGGAAGCGGGCGGCGGCCGCGAGCGCGGTGAGCGCGTACGACAGCGCGACCACGATGCCTACCGCGTTCACCGTCGCCATGATCATGTCCGCGAGGCGCGGGATCACCAGGGCGAGCACCGCCACGGCCGTGGCCAGCGCCCCGATCAGCAGGGTCCCGGCGGCCGGAGTCCCGTACCGGGAACTGACCTTGGACCACACCGGCCCGAGGGTACGGTCCCGGCTCATCGCGAACATCCCCCGAGCCGCCGGGATGACCCCGGCCTGGAGCGAGGCCACCGCCGAGAACATCAGCGCCACCAGGGGCAGCGCCGCCAGCGGCTGCGCGGCCAGCCGGTCCCCGAAGTACGCCAGCCCCTGGGCCCCGTGCCCGGCCAACTCGTCCTCCGACAGCACTCGTTGGAAGGCGATCGAGCCGAGCAGGAACAGCCCGAGCATGGTCACCAGGGTGATCGTCCCGGCCCGGGAGGCGTCCCGCGGGGCGCGCACCTCCTCGTTGACGGTGAACGCGGCCTCGAAGCCCCAGTAGCAGAACACCGACAGCAGCAGTCCCTGCGCCAGCGCGCTCGCCGAGGGGATCGTGAACGGGTCGAACCAGGAGAGCCGGAAGGGGTGCGGGCCGACCGCGATGCCGTATACGCAAAAGCTCAGCAGGACGACGTACTCGAACACCAGCAGCCAGGTCTGCAGCCGGGCCGCGGTCCGCACGCCGGTCACGGCCGTCAAGGTGACCGCGGCCAGCACGAGGACACCGACCGCCGTCGTCTGCGCGGTCGAGTCGGGATCCAGGCCGAGCGAGCCGATCCGGTGCAGGCCCGCGTCCCCGGCCAGTTGCAGCATCGCCGACCCGGTCACCGCCGTGGTGTACGCGAGGAACGCGACGCTCGCCACGAAGTTGACCCAGCCGACCATGAAACCGAGCCAGGGACTGAGTGAACGGCCCACCCACACATAGCCGTTGCCCGCGTTCGGCTCCACCCGGTTCAGCCGCGAGAAGGCCCCGGCGATCCCGAGGATCGGCAGGAACGCCAGCAGCATGATGGCCGGCAGATGGAGGCCGACCACGCCGGCCGTCACCCCGAGCCCGATGCCGATGCTCGTGGTCGCGGCCGTACTGGACGCGGCGACGGCGACACAGTCCAGCACGCTCAGTGACTTGCGCAGCTCGGGCCGCGCCGGTGGATCCACACCGAAGGGTCTCTCGCTCATGACCGGCTCTCCGCTCGCAGCGCGGGGCCTGGTCGGCCCCGGTGACCGCAGATGAAACCGCCCGCGCGCTTCACAGGTCAACGGTGTTGTCATAAGGTGCCCGGCACACCCCGGGCACATCCGGGGGCACAGTTCAGGGAGGGTTCCGATGAGCGAGCGCGTCGTGCCGCCCGCCGAACGGCGGCGCCGGCGCCCCACCAAACAGGGCGTCGTCCTCTCCGAGGAGCTGATCGTCGAGACCGCGCTCCGGCTGATCGAGGAGCACGGCGCCGACGCCCTGTCCGTGCGCCGGCTCGGCCGCGCCCTCGGCGCCGACCCCAGCTCCCTGTACCGGTACTTCCGGCACACCGACGACCTGATGCTCGCCATCGCCGACGAGCTGATCGGCCACAGCCTGCGCGTCTGGCGGCCCACCGGCGACTGGCGGGCCGACCTGCGCGACCTCGGTCTGCGCATGCACACGAGTGCGCTCGCGCATCCCCGGGCCGCCGTGCTCAGCGCGCACCGCGTCACCGGCCGGACGCACGAGATCCAGGCCGTCGAGAGCATCCTCGGCGTGCTCCGCGGGGCAGGATTCCCGGACCGGGAGGCGGTGCGGATCTACCACGCCTTCGTCGACCAGGCCCTCGCCTTCGCCGCCCTCGACTCCGCCGGCACCGCCCTGCCCCGGACCGCCCGCGAGGCCGAGGCCGAGGTCTGGCGGGACACGTACGCCCGGCTGCCCGCCGGCACCCACCCCCACATCGCGTCCTGCGCCCGCCACCTCATGGCCACCATGCGCCGCAGCTCCTACCCGGCCGCCCTGGACCTGCTGCTGACTGCCGCGCAGGCCCAACTGGAGGGGATCCACGCGGAGGCGGACGGCTGATGCCGCGCGGGAAAGGCCCCCGCCCGCACGGGTGAGGTACGCCTGACCGTCCGACGGTGCACAGGCCCGGTACGTGCGAGGCGTGCAGGGGCGCGGGCAGGAAAGCGGCCCCGCCGCGACGGGGGAGCGCGGCGGGGCCTGACGCACGGCTGCCCGCCCGGGAAACGGTTCATGCGTCCAGGACGCAGATATTTTCTCGACCGAACCGCTGCCCAGCCGGAATCAGCTCTCGTCGAGCGGATCCAGGACGAACAGCGGGATCTCCCGGGTGGTCTTCTCCTGGTACTCGGCGTACGGCGGGTAAGCGGCCACGGCCCGCTCCCACCACTCGGCCTTCTCCGCTCCGGTGGCCTCGCGGGCCCGCATGTCCCGCTTGACCGGGCCGTCCTGCAGCTCGACGTGCGGATCGGAGGTGATGTTGAAGTACCAGACGGGATGCTTGGGCGCCCCGCCCTGCGAGGCGACCACCGCGTACCTGCCCTCGTGCTCCACCCGCATCAGCGGGGTCTTGCGGATCTTCCCGCTCCGGGCGCCCCGCGTGGTCAGCAGGATCACCGGCAGTCCGGTGTCGAGCAGCGTCGTGCCCTTCGTCCCGCCCGAACTCTCGTACAGCTCGACCTGATCGCGCACCCACTCGGCCGGGCTGGGCTCGTACTCGCCCTCAAGAGGCATCGGATCCGTACCCTTCGTCGGTCCTACGGCTGATTCCTGCGGCCAGCTTCAACACACCCGGCCGCCGGTTTCATCCGCAACCCGGGCCGCTTGGGCCGAGCGGGTGATCACGCGCACCACGTCTACGAGGACAGCCCCGCCGTGGCCCACGCCCTCGCCCCCGACGTCCCGGGCATCACCCGCGTGCCCTGAGACCACCGGCACCGGACCCACCGCCGGGGTCAGGCGGGTCACCAGGACCGGACGGGTGGTCCCGCCAGGTGACATCACCGGGACCGGATGGACCACCGGAGCCGCTTGGATCGCTGGGACCGTACGAGCCGAGCGATAATGAAAAGGCCGGGACACGCCTCCCGAGCGACTGGAACCAGCCGCTCCGAATGTGCCCGGCGGCGCGGTGCCCCGCTGGTCAGGGGCGCCTTCCCGCTCACCGGGCGAGCGGGAACCCGGCGCGTGACAACCCCCCATCGCCCTGTGCTTCGGACAGATTCTCCGGATCACCGATCTGGCCGAACTTTCCGTCGCCGATTAGGTGCCCGAGGCATCTAATGAAGATCGGCACGACGAACTTCTTCGTCTGAGAGGTCTTTCCATGACGGATCTGACGGACATCACCGGCCCGGCGACCCCGGGCGACCCGGTCGCCTTCCCCCAGGACCGCACCTGCCCCTACCACCCGCCCACCGGCTACGAACCCCTGCGCGACGGCCCGGCCCTCGCCCACGTCACCCTCTTCGACGGCCGGAAGGTCTGGATGGTCACCCGGCACTCCACCGCCCGCGCCCTGCTCGCCGACCCTCGCCTGTCCACCGACCGCCGCCGCCCCGGCTTCCCGACACCCACCGCCCGCTTCGCGGCCGTACGCGACCGCCGGGTCGCCCTGCTCGGCGTCGACGACCCCGAGCACCAGACGCAGCGCCGGATGATGATCCCGTCGTTCACCGTGAAAAGCGCGACCCGGCTGCGGCCCCGGATCCAGGGAATCGTCGACAGGCTGCTGGACGCGATGATCGCGCAGGGCCCGCCCGCCGAGCTGGTCTCCGCCTTCGCGCTGCCCGTGCCGTCCATGGTGATCTGCGGCCTGCTCGGGGTTCCGTACGCCGATCACGAGTTCTTCGAGGCCCAGTCCCGCAGGCTGCTGCGCGGCCCCACCGCCGCGGACACCCAGGCCGCGCGCGACCGGCTGGAGGCCTACCTCGGCGACCTCATCGACCGCAAGGCCGGACAGCCCGAGCCCGGCGACGGCATCATCGACGACCTGATCCACCACCAGCTGCACGAGGGCGCCCTGGAACGCGCCGAACTCGTCTCCCTGGCCGTCATCCTGCTGGTGGCCGGCCACGAGACGACCGCCAACATGATCTCCCTGGGCACCTACACCCTGCTCCAGCACCCCGACCGGCTGGCCGAGCTGCGCGCCGACCCCGCGCTGCTGCCCGACGCCGTCGAGGAGCTGATGCGCATGCTCTCCATCGCCGACGGGCTGCTGCGCGTGGCCCTGGAGGACATCGAGATCGACGGCACCACGATCCGGGCCGGCGAGGGCGTGCTCTTCGCGACCTCGGTGATCAACCGCGACGCGTCCGTCTACGAGGAGCCCGACTCCCTGGACTGGCACCGCCCGAACCGCCACCACGTGGCCTTCGGCTTCGGCGTCCACCAGTGCCTGGGCCAGAACCTGGCCCGCGCGGAACTGGAGATCGCCCTCGGCACCCTCTTCGCCCGGCTGCCCGGGCTCCGGCTGGCCGCCCCGGCCCAGGAGATCCCGTTCAAGCCCGGCGACACGATCCAGGGGATGCTGGAACTCCCCGTTACCTGGTAAGAAGCTCTGACCATGCACATCGATATCGACAAGGACCGCTGCATCGGCGCTGGGCAGTGCGCGCTGGCCGCACCCGGTGTCTTCACGCAGGACGACGACGGCTTCAGCATGGTGATCCCGGGCCGCGAGGACGGCGCGGGCGACCCGATGGTCCGTGAGGCGGCCCGCGCCTGCCCGGTGGGCGCGATCAGTCTGAAGGAGGGCTGAGCCCGGCGCCGCCCGGCCGCCCGGGGCGTCGGTAGGGTGCCCGGATGACCGAACGCGCCGGGAAGCCCTTCCTCTACGTCGTCGTCTGCGCGGCCGGCATCGCCGCCGGGGTAGGCACCCTGATCACGGCCGCGCAGAAGCGGAACTGGGAGGTCGGTGTCATCGCCACGCCGGTGGCCATGGGCGGCTTCTTCGACACCGCGGCCGTCGAGGCGCAGACCGGCCGCGCCATCCGGTCGGCCTGGCGCACCCCGAGCGATCCGCGCCCGTTCCCGCCGCCGGACGCCGTCGTGGTGGCGCCCGCCACCTTCAACACCGTCAACAAGTGGGCGGCCGGATCGGCCGACACCCTCGCCCTGGGCACGCTGTGCGAGGCTCCCGGGCTGGGCGTGCCGATCGCGGTACTGCCCTGCGTCGCCGACGCGCTGGCCGCCCACCCCGCCTACCGGGACAGCCTGATCCGGCTGGGCGGCATGGGCGTGCGCTTCGGCGAGCCGTACTCGGGGCAGCCCGGGGACGACGGCGGGCGGCCGGACTTCGGCTGGGAGCGCGCACTCGATCTGCTGGAGCGGCCGTAGCGGCGGCGGGGGCCGGTCAGCGGTCCTCGCGGACGTAGTCCGCGCTGTCCGGGGTGGAGACGTTCCTGTCCCGGCGGACGATGCTGAGCCGGCCGCCCCAGCGGGCCAGCGCCTTGCGCAGGCCGCTCTCGGTGTACTCGACGTCCACCACCCGGTCGTCGAAAGCCCGGGCGTACACCTCGCACTCGTCGTACTGCCCGCACTCCTCCGTCACCGCGAAGTCCAGCCCGTCGCGCGCCCGCCGGCCGGCCAGTTCGGCGGTGTTCTTCTGGCCGACGGCCAGGTGCCGGGCGTGCGCGTGCCCGGAGAGCAGCCGCATGAAGGCGGTCGCGTCGGAGGCCGTGAGCAGATGGCGGGAGCGGGTGTAGCTGTCGTAGTTGTCGGGCTCGACGGCGTCGAAACCCTTGTCCGCGCAACTGTCGATCCACGCGTTCACGCGCCGGGCCACCCGGTCGCGCCCCGCCGGGGTGCGGAGGTCGAGCAGGGCCTCGTTCCAGTCCTCGTCGACGACGACCGTGCCGTGGGCGTCGCGCAGCAGCAGGTCGGCGGGCCAGGAGGAGAGCTCCTGCGGCTGGACCTGGAAGGCGTTGACGTAGCAGATGTTGTACAGGCCGGGAGCGGGGGAGTCGGAGCGGTCCCGGCTGACGATCCGGACCCCGGCGGGCGGGGGATAGGCACCGCCGATCTGGTAGTCGAACCCGGCGTACCGCGGGGGCAGCCGTACCGTGGCCGGCTTCGCGGACGTGGACCGGCCGCTGTCGCCGGACTCGCAGCCGGTCAGCGCGGCCGTCGCGAGGGCGAGGGCGAGCAGGCCTGCTCCGACGGTCGTCCGGGGACCTGGGGCGCGGGAAAGACTCCGGTGCGGCACGTCCGCTCCATCGATCGCGGGTACGGCCCCGCCTCGGACCGGCGCGCGGCCGTCCTGGCGACCGGGGCCGGGCCGGGACATGGAAGTGACGGTCCGGCCCCGGCTGGGCGCACCTCTGCGTGCCCTGCCCGACGGCACGACACGCTCGGCATCCAACCGTTCGCGCGCCGCGATCGTCAAGTCCCGCGAAGGGCACCCCTTAGGCTCGCCGATGACAACCGTCCCGAAGGCAGGAGCAGCAACGATGCAGTACGTGAAGCTCGGTTCGACGGGCCTGGACGTCTCGCGGATCTGTCTGGGCTGCATGACGTACGGCGCGCCCGACCGCGGCGTCCACGAGTGGACCCTCGACGAGGAGGCGTCCCGGCCGCTGATCCGTCAGGCGCTGGACGCGGGCATCAACTTCTTCGACACCGCCAACGTCTACTCCGACGGCACCAGCGAGGAGATCGTCGGCAAGGCCCTGCGCGACTTCGCGAACCGCGACGAGATCGTGCTCGCCACCAAGGTGCACGGCCGGATGCGGCCGGGCCCCAACGGCGGCGGCCTCTCCCGCAAGGCCGTCATGTCCGAGATCGACCACAGTCTGCGCCGCCTCGGCACCGATTACGTGGACCTGTACCAGATCCACCGCTACGACCACTCCACGCCCGTCGAGGAGACGATGGAGGCCCTGCACGACCTGGTCAAGGCGGGCAAGGTGCGTTACATCGGGGCGAGTTCGATGTACGCCTGGGAGTTCTCCAAGGCCCAGTACGCGGCGGACCTGAACGGCTGGACCAGGTTCGTGTCCATGCAGAACCACTACAACCTGCTCTACCGCGAGGAGGAGCGGGAGATGCTGCCGCTGTGCGCGGACCAGGGCGTCGGCGTGCTGCCCTGGAGCCCGCTGGCGCGCGGCCGGCTCACCCGCGACTGGGGCACCGTCACCGACCGCAGCGCGGGCGATGCCTTCGGCGGCCGGCTGTACCTGGACAGCGACCGGTCGATCGTCGAGGCCGTCACCCGGATCGCCGAGGCCCGGGGCGTCACCCGCGCCCAGGTGGCCCTGGCCTGGCTGCTGCACCAGGACACGGTGGCCGCGCCCATCGTCGGCGCGAGCAAACCGCGGCACCTCGAGGACGCGGTGGCCGCGGTCGAGCTGGAACTGAGCCAGAAGGAGATCGAGGAGCTGGAGCAGCCCTACACCCCGCGTGCGGTCAGCGGCCACTGACGCCGTGTGAGACCGGAGCCGCCGACGCGGCGTCAGGTCCGTGCGGTACACGTGCCGTACCGCACGGACCGGCACCTTCGCGCCGCCTTCGCGCCTCGGAATCGGGACCGTTCCTCGAACGGCCATGACGCGCCGAAATGGCTTTCCCCGACGAAGGCCCACGAGGCGATCCATCGCGCACAATGCTGTGAAGCGGGAGATCCCTTGTTGCGTCGTACCTGCATGTGTCAGGGTGTCCGCTGTCGGCGCGCGGACAATTACATCTCCGTGGTACGCGCCAGGCCGCTCCCGCACGCCCCCACGCTTCAAAAGAGCTGCCCCAGGCGGACGTTCGAGACGCTGTACCCCGTTCCATACCCGCTGGTATGGACTGATTCCTTGGTGTGCCTGGAGGAATGCAGCCGTGAATGTCGACGCCTCGGACGAGCAACTGAGCGCCGAACTGAAGAAGTGGACGGGCGCGACTCCCGCACTCCATCCCGTCGGCGAACTCCTCGACCGGCACTGGGAAGCGGGCTTCACCTACGCCCGGCTCTGCACCGAAGGACCGCGCGCCGCGGGCATGCTCACCACGGCCGCCTTCACCCGGCTCTTCGGCGAGACCATCCGGCAGTCCGGACCGTCCGCCGCCTGGCGGCCCCATCTGCTGGTCACCGTGCGCCGTATCGCCGCGGAGTGGGACGGCGACGGCCGACAAGAACTCCTGCACCCCGCCCTGCGCCCGGCCCCCGGCAGCGGCGAGCGCGTCTCCGCCCGGCTGCTCCCACCCGCCGACCGCCGGCTGCTCTCCCGCGCCTTCCAGCGCCTGCCCCAGTCCGCCCGCGCGGCGCTCTGGCACGCCGAGGTCGAGAGCGACCCCCTCGCCGTGCCCGCCGCCCTGCTGGGCCTCGACGAGGAGGAGACCCGGATCGAACTGGGCCGCGCCCGCGAACGGCTGCGCGAGGAGTGCCTCCAGGCCCACCGCGAACTCGCCCCCGAGACCGAGTGCCGGCGCTATCTGCGCATGCTCGACGTCACCTTCCGGCGCGGCGGCGTCGACATCGACCCGGACCTCCAGGAGCACCTCGCCGGCTGCCGCCACTGCCGGCAGACCGCCGACCAACTCGCCCGGTTCAACACGGGACTCGGCCTCGCCCTCGCCGAGGCCGTCCTCGGCTGGGGCGCCCGCGCCTACACGGAATCCCGCGCGGCCCGCACCGACGAGACCACCCGGCCGGCCGACCCGACCGACGAGGCCGCGCCCGGTGCGCGGACGGCGTCGGACCCGTTGCCGCCGCCAGGAGGCGAGGCCTTCCTCGCCGGCACGGCGCCGAACGCCCCGGCCACGCCTCCCGGCCGCCCCACGGCCACACGATCCACGCCAGGACCGGCCATCCGCCCGACACGGCGCACGGCGACGGGTTCCGGGCCGAGGCCGGGCCCGCACCCGGAACGGCTTGCCGCCACGGCCCCGCTGCCCGGGGCCGACCCGGGGACCCTCACCCCGGACGCCGCTTCGCCGGCCGGCCACGGCTCCCATCGGTCCCCGCGCGCCGCCCACCGCGCCGCCCGCCGGACGCGCCGCCGCAACGTCGCCCTGGCCGCCGTCACCGTCAGCGGCCTGGTCGTCCTCCCCCTGGTCCTGTGGTCGGTGCTCGGCTCGGACGACGCCTCCGCCCCCACCCCCGGTGCCACGCCCTCGCTGGCGACCGGCAGGCAGTCCTCGACACCGGGTCCCTCCTGGGCCGGCGCGAGCGGAACGGTCCAGGGAGCCCTGCACGGCCGACTGCACAGCCTCGCCTCCGGCCTCTGCGTCGGCGTCGTCGGGAAGAAGGCCGTCAAGGGCGCGGAGACCGAGCTCGCCCCCTGCTCCGCGACACCCGGCCAGCAGTGGACGTACGAGACCGACGGACTGCTCCGCAACACCTCCGCCCCCGGCCTCTGCCTGGACTCCCACCTCGGCTACTCGGTCCGGCTCGCCCCCTGCTCGGCCACCGGGAAGGCCGCCCGGAACATCCGCTACGACTTCACCCTCCAGGGCGCCCTCGTCCCCCGCTCGAACCAGGACCTCGCCCTCACCCCGGCCGCCACCGACGGCTCCGGCGCGCTGGTCCTCAAGAACCGTACGGGCACGGACGCCGAACGCTGGACCGTCGACACCGCCCGGCCCGACCTCCAGATGGAGATCGTCAACTGGGACACCGGCGGTACCCCCGCCCCCTCCCGGACCCCGTCCACGAAGGCCGCCCCCAAGACCCCGAAGAGCCCGTCACCCACCCCGACGGCGACGGGCGCCGGCTCGGCCCCCTCGGGTTCCCCCACCACCGACTTCTGCTCCACCTACCCGGACTACTGCGCCCGGGACGGCGGCGGACCCGGCGGCGGAGGCCCCGGTGGCGGCTCCTGGGGCCGCCACCGCTGACCGTCCGCTCGCTCGCGGCTACGACGTCCTGCTGCCCGCCGCGCCCAGGAACTCCTCCCACCCGCCGACCGGGGCCTGACCCGGCACCAGCGTGCGCAGCCTGCGCAGCACCGCCGGGTCCTGTGCCTCCAGCCAGGCCACGAGCTGCTTGAAGGACACGAACCGCACGTCGTCGTACTCCGCCATCCGGCCGATCGCCTCCTCGACGGCGTCCATGTAGATGCCACCGTTCCAGCGCTCGAAGTGGTTGCCGATGAAGAAGGGGGCGCGGTTGCTCTCGTAAGCGCGCCGGAACCCGGCCACATAGGTGTCCCGGGCCTGGGCCCGCCACGCGTCGAACTGGGTGCGGTCACCGAGCGGGTTGCCGCCGGACTGATTGAACATCATGTTGTAGTCCATCGACAGCACCTGGAAGGAATGGCCGGAGAACGGTATCGACTGCAGGGGGAAGTCCCAGATCCGCTCTCCCTGCACCTTGCCGGGCCACACCTGGAGCCCGCCGGGGGAGCTGGCGTCGTACTTCCAGCCGAGCGCGGCCGCGGTGGGCAGCAGGTTGGTCTGGCCCTCCAGACAGGGAGTGCGGCCGCCGATCAGCTCCTTGCGGTAGTCGAACGGAAAGGGCTCGAGGTCGGTGAAGCCGGTGTTGGTCCTCCAGTGCGTGACGAAGTCGACGGCCTGCTCGATCTCGCTGCGCCACTCGGCCGGGGACCAGTTGCGCACGCCGTTCGCGCCGCAGAAGTGCCCGTTGAAGTGGGTGCCGATCTCGTGGCCCTCCAGCCAGGCCTCGCGCACCTCCTGGATCGTGGCGTGGATGTGCCGGTCGGCGAGGTAGCCGATGTCGGACGCCCCCACCGCGTGCTGCGGCGGACGGTACAGGGTCTTCTTGGACTCGGGCAGTGTGTAGATGCCGCTCAGGAAGAAGGTCATCTTCGCGCCGTGGTCGGCCGCGACCTGGCGGAACCGGGAGAACAGCTTGTTGCTCAGCTCGCCGGCGCCGTCCCAGGAGAACACCACGAACTGCGGGGGCTTCTGGCCCGGCTTCAGCGCCTCGGGCGTCGGCTGATGCGGCTGGGCGCCGGTGTCGGCGGTGGAACCGTCCCCGATCGTCTTCACCGGCCGGGCCTGCGCCGTGGACCGACCGTCCACCGGGTCCTTCCCCCCGACGACCAGCCCGCCGCCGGTGGAGCAGGCGGACAGCGCCCCCAGGGCGCCCGCCGCCGCACCCGCCGTCAGCACCCGCCTGCGTGAGATCCCGCTCATGTTCTGCCCCGATTCCGTCGTCCCGGCCCCGTGCGGGGCCGACTTCCTGTGTGGTCGACGGGTTCGATGAGGGGGTCGGGCGAAAAGATCGCGGCGTCCGGGCGGTGTTGCACGCCTGTGACACTTGTGGCCCGGACATGACGAACCCCGCCGCCCGGGGGAAGGCGGCGGGGTTCGTCGGCAGGGGTTGGTCAGGCGCCGGTGCCGGGGCTGACGACGGTCAGGAAGACGGAGGAGGAGTTGCCGGAGACGGGGACCGGCCCCGCCGTCCACGTCACCTTCAGCGAGTCCCGCTCGTCCGGCGGGGTGACCAGCAGGGCCGCCGGGGTGGCCGTCTTGGCCTCGCTGATCTCGGGGTTCGAGAAGGTCAGCCCCGCCCAGGCGCTCTGGCCGGGCTTGAGCGTGACCGAGACCGGCGAGCCCGAGGAGCGCTTGGGGTCCGGGCCGAGCTGGGTGCCGGAGGCGTTCACGAAGGCCGCGCCCGGATAGCCGCGCAGGGTGCAGGTCCGTGCCGACTTGTTGGTGAGGACGATGGGGAAGTTCTCCTGCCCGGCGCCCGGGTTGTTGCCGCCCACGGAGGCGCGCAGCTCGGAGGTGTGGCACCGGCCGCCGGCGCCGCCGGCCTCGGTGCCGGTGCCGGCCCCGGAGGAGGTGCTGGCCCCGGAAGAGGCCGAGGACTGCCCGGCGGGGGACGACGACGTGCCGTTCGGTGTGTTGGTGCCGGACGACGCCTCGGGCGTGGAGCTCTTCGTGGCCTCGGTCGCCGGGGCGGCCGTGCCGGACGCCGTCGTCGCAGGCGCGGCCCCGCCGTGGTCGGTGCCGCACGCGGTCAGGAGGCCCAGAACGGCGACCGTTCCCGCGAACAGGGCCCCGCGTCGCAAGGGCTGGGATGAGTACGCCATGTCGCTCAACACTCCTGGATGTTCACGGCACGTGACGTTCGCGTGCCTCGGGCGCCGGGTGCGCCGTCACCACACTTCGATGCACGGACCACCGGAAAGGTTCGGGACCTACGGGAAATCTTTTCCCGTGTTCCCCGTCACACGACTCATTCCCCGCACGGGCAACAGGCCCGTCCGGGGCGTCCGACTTCCCCGCGCGGCCGGCAGGCCCGCCCGACGGCCGGTACCGGCCGGTCAGGTGACCCGGAGCGAGCGGAGGATGCCGTCGGTGGCGTCGCCGTCGCCCTGCCGGCGCACCTGTACGTACACCTGGGGCCGGTCCGCGCCGCTCGTGGGGCGCAGTGCGGACTCGGTGACCGAGCCGCCGTCCCGGCAGACGGTCCAGGTGCGCACCGTGCCGCGCCAGCGGGCTCCGGTGAAGTCCCGGGCGCCGGCGTAGTGACATCCGGAATGGGTGAGGGCGTCCACCCGGGCGGCCACGTCCCCGTGTTCGGCGACCCCGACGAACACGCCGTTGACCCCGGACGACAGGTCGGACCAGTCCGCCAGCCGGTCGGCGACGACCAGCCCCGGCCCGTGCCCCTTCGGCAGCCCGAGGGCGTGCGGATCCCAACCGGAGTCACGCAGCTCCTTCGCCCAGTCGGCGGGTACCTCGATGCTCACCCGGCCGGTGGAGTCCTGGACCTTCGCGTCCTGCGCGGCACCTTGGGACCGGTGCAGCATCAGCGTCACGGCGCCGGCGGCGACCGCGGCGGCCAGCACCCCGGCCACGACGAGCGTCACGCCGTTGAGCAGGCCCCGGACGCCGTCGAGCCGTCCCGCCCGCCGGGCGGGGGACTGTGCCGCCAGCCGCTCCAGCTCCTGGGCGAAGGCCTGCGCGCTCGGCCAGCGCCGCTCCCGGTCCGGTTCCAGGGCCCGCAGCAGCGCCCGCTCCACGTCCTCGCCGAGGTCCGGCCGCAGCCTGCGGGGCGGGACGATCTTGCCGGGCGGCCCCGGCACACTCCCGGTGACCAGTTCGTAGCCGACCGCGCCCAGGCTGTAGACGTCGGCGCGCGCGTCGATGCCTTCCCCGGGCTCGGCCTGCTCGGGCGGCTGGTAGCCCGCCGAGCCCGCGGCCAGGGTGAGCACCGAGGCCTGCGCGAGGCTCTTGGCCAGCCCCAGGTCGGCCAGCAGCACCCGCCGGCCGCCGTCCGGGGTGGTGTGCAGCAGCACGTTGGTCGGCTTGATGTCGCGGTGCACGATGCCCGCCTCGTGCAGCGCGGCGGCGCTCCACGCGGCCTGCGCGGTCAGCGAGAGCGCCTGCGGTACGGGCAGCGGACCGGCGGCCGCCAGATCGGCGAGCGTCCCGGCGTCGGCGTACTCCATCACGAAGTACGGCCTGCCGTCGGGAAGTTCCCCGATGTCGTAGACCTGCACCACCCGGCTGGAGCCGGCCCGGCGCAGCAGCCGGGCCTCGGACAGGAACCGGTCCCGGATGTCGAGCCGGTGCGCCCAGTTCTCGGCGAGGACCTTCACCGCCACGGGAGCCTGCAGCTCGTCGTCGTGGGCGAGCCACACCGTGGCGAAGGCGCCGGAACCCAGGCGCCGTTGCAGGCGGTAGCGGCCGATCCGCTCCAGGGAGTGCATACGACTATCATGCCTGGCCTGAGATCGACTCCGAAGGGGACCCAGACGTGCAGGACCCGGCAACGGCCGAAGACCTCGCCCGGCGCGCCGCAGCGGGCGACCGGGCCGCCCTGGACCGGCTGCTGGCCGAACTGTGGCCGGAGGTGGTGCGCCGCTGCGGGCGCTTCCTGCCGTGCCGGGAGGACGCCGAGGAGGCCGCCCAGGACGTGCTGTTCCAGGTGGCCCGGCACATCACCGCCTTCGAGGGCCGCAGCCGCTTCAGCACCTGGCTGTACACGGTCGTCGCGAACTGCTGCCGGCAGAAGTACCGGGAGCTGAAGCGACGGGCGGCCGAGCAGCCCGCGACCTTCGAGCCCGCCGAGCACGTCGACCCGCGCACCACCAGCGTCATCGCGGGCTCCCGGATCGACCTGCTGGAGGCCCTGGACCGGCTGGAGCGCGAGCATCCGCACCTGGTCGCGCCGCTCATCTACCGGGACATCTACCAGCTGGAGTACGCCGAGATCGCCGAGCGGCTCGGCATACCGCTCGGCACCCTCAAGTCGCGGCTGCACGAGGCCCGCAAACAGGTACGGCCCTGGCTGCGAGGCTACTGATCCTCCGCCGGCAGGCTCAGCTCCGCCCAGATCGTCTTGCCCTCGGGGGTTGGCACTGTTGGGCGAGGAACGCGCACGAGGCTGCGTTAGCTCGATCGTGTGATGGTCAGCTTCCGGGCTTGCGGGGGTGTGGGCCGTTCGGGCTACGGTGACCGTGCGATCTGGGACGCCGGGTACGGTGCCAGCGTGCGGGGCCCCCTTTCCGCCGGCGAGATGGTCCGGGGCCTCCCCGTCGCCTCTGGCCGTACGCATATGGCCAGGTCGTGAGGGAACCGGCCTCCCGGGCTCGGACCACGGACAGGATCCGTGTCGCCATCCTGGGGTCGAGTACGCCGGGGACCAGTGCGCCCAAGACCGTTCGGGGCGTGCGGCTGAACGGGCTCACTCCTGCTCAGTCTTCAGGAACGGTGTGCCTGCTGCCCCAGCGCTCGGTGAGCTGGGCGACCAGCAGCAGCCCACGGCCGCCTTCGTCGAAGACCCTGGCCCGCCGCACTCCGGGGTCCGCCGGCCCACCGGCAGGAAGGGCCCGCGGGCCCCGGCCCGTCGGCGGGGACGGCCCCGGGTCCGTCGGTGGGGACGGTCGCCGGCCGTAGCGTGAGCCGGCGGCCGTCCCCGGCGGTCACCGCGTCACTTCTGGTACCCGAGGACGGTCATCATGCCGCCCTCCGAGTGGTACTGGTTGTGGCAGTGCAGCATCCACAGGCCGGGGTTGTCGGCGTCGAAGTCGATGACCAGCTTGCGGTGGGGCAGGACGATGGCGGTGTCCTTGCGCGCGCCGTTCGCGTCCAGGCCGGTGAGGGCGAACGTGTGGCCGTGCAGGTGCAGCGGGTGCCACATGTCCGTGGCGTTGATGAGGGTGAGCCGCACCCGCTCGCCGGCGCGGACGCCGTGGCGTTGGCGCACGTCGTACTGCTTGTGGTCGAAGCCCCAGTCGTACCTCTTCATGGTGCCGGTGACCCTGATGCGCAGCGAGCGGTCGGGGTCGCGCTCCTTCATGGCCACGGAGTCGTCCGGTTCGAGGTGCCTGGCCTGGACGAGTTCCCCGTCGAGCTCTTCGGGGCGGACGTCGCGCGGCGGAACGGCTTTTCCGTTGTCGGTCCGCAACACCGCGAGAGCCTGCCCCTTCTTGCCCTCGGCCATGGCGACGAAGGGGAAGACGCCGTCCTGGGCAGTGACGATGACGTCGTAGCGCTCGGCCATGCCGAGCAGCAGGGTATCGGTGCGCCGGTGCTTCACGGGATAGCCGTCGGTGTGCGTGACGGTCATGCTGTGCCCCCCGAGTGCGACCCGGAAAGCGGTCTCGGACCCGGCGTTGATGATGCGCAGCCGGATGCGCTCGCCGGGGCGGCACCGGAACACGGAGGGCGCGGCGGGCAGACGGCCGTTGATGAGGTAGTACGGGTAGGCGACGCTGCCCCCCTCCCCGTGCAGCAGACGGCTGTGGGAGTCGCGCAGCACGCGGCTCGGTCCGGCCGGCTTGCGGGCGGCGGACGCCTTCGCGCCGGGCGTGTGACCGGAAGCCGAGTGGCCGGCTTCGGGGCCCATGCCCATGCCGTTCATGTCCATGGCCCCGTTCGCGCCCGGCTTGAGCTGGTCGAGCACGCCGTCGGGGGTGGAGCCGTCCACCCCGTCGAGCCAGTCGTCCAGCATGATGATCCATTCCTTGTCGTACTTGAGGGGTTCCTTGGGGTCGTCGACGATGAGCGGGGCGTACAGACCGCGGTCCGGCTGCATCCCGACGTGGGAGTGCAGCAGATAGGTGCCCGGGTGGGCGACGGTGAAGCGGTGGGTGAAATCCGATCCGGAGGCGATCGCCCTCTGGGTCAGGTCGGGAACGCCGTCCATGTCGCAGCGCAGCCGGATGCCGTGGGAGTGGAGCGTGGTGGTGGTCGGCAGCCGGTTGGCGAGCGTGAGGCTGAGGACGTCGCCCGCGGTGACGCGCACCAGGGGTCCGGGCAGCGCGTCGTGGTAGGTCCAGGTCCGCACGTGTTTGCCGCCCAGGTCCAGCGTGCTCTCGGCGGCGGTGAACTTGAGCATGCGCACCGGGCCGGAGCCACGCTTACGCTCGGCGGCACGGACCTCCGGACCCGATGGCTCGACATATCCCTTGGGCCCCGGGGGAACGAAGTTCCCCTCGGCGACCGCCGGGCCCTTCGGGCCGGAGCCCGAGGGGGAGTCGGAGCCCGAGTCGCTGCAGGCCGCCAGGAGTCCCGCGCCGGCGGCAACGAACGGGGCACGGAGCAGGGTACGCCGCGAAGGTGTGTGCATGAAGGAAATGAGACACGTTTTGTGCTCAAATGTGATGGATCTGGAGCGGCGCGTCTGAGGATGAGGGGTGTCGGAGGGCGTCAGGAGCCCGTGGAGCCACACCCTTGATCCGGCGCGCCCACGCGCCCTTGCCGGTGCCGGAGGTACCGGGGCGAAGTCGGCGTGACCTGGTGATATTTACGGGTAAGTACCCTCGCGGTACCGTGATGGCATGCCAGCTCTCAACGTGGAGTTCAGCGAACGCGAACTCGAGGACCTGCGGCAGATCGCCAAGGAGCGCGGTACGTCGATGAAGGCCCTCGTACGGGAGGCGGCCGCCGCCGACATCGCCCGGCACCGGGCGCTTCAGGAGGGCGCGGAGGCGTTCCGGAGCTTCTTCACCGCCCACGCCGAGGAGTTCGCGGCCGCCTTCCCCGAGGACGAGCCCCCCGTCAAGGGCAAGGCCGCCTGAGCGATGCCCTCCACCATCCATATCGACGTCCCGTGGCTGCTCCAGCGCCACGAGGAGGTCCTGCCCGACCAGCCCACGGTGGACGACTTCTCCGCGCTGGTCGCCGCCGTCGCCCGGCACCGCGTCGACCCGCCCCGCCTCGGCGTGGACTCCGACCCCGCCTGGCGGGCCGCCGCCCTGCTGCACACCCTCGCCGTCCTCAAGCCGCTGCCCTCGGCCAACGCCCGCTTCGCCTGCGCGACCGCCGTGGCCTACATGTTCGTCAGCGGCGTCGGCATCGACCCGCCCTACGGCGCCCTCGTCGACCTCGCCCGCGACCTGATGTCCGGCAAGGCCGACGTGTACGGCGCGGCCGACCGGCTGCGCTCCTGGCAGATCTGACACCGCCCCGGCCGACGGGGGAAGCCGCTGGAGCCGCCGGCCGGGTGCGGGGGCCGCCGGCCCTGGGCAGGAGGAACGAGGCCGGCGGCCGGTGTCGCGCAGGAGAGTCTCCCCTCGGCTCCGTGCCGCGCTGGAGCCGGGGGACCCCCACCCTGCGCGGGGCCTTCCGAGGGGGCCGCTTCACAGTCCACTCCCGGCCGCTGTACGACGGGAGCGTGCGCGGCCGCCCGGTGCGTGCGCGCGGTTCACACGGGGCGCGTGAATA
Source organism: Streptomyces sp. NPDC002520 (assembly GCF_053595235.1). NCBI lineage: Bacteria > Bacillati > Actinomycetota > Actinomycetes > Kitasatosporales > Streptomycetaceae > Streptomyces > Streptomyces sp. NPDC002520. The sequence continues at coordinate 52,842 of NZ_JBSFXG010000008.1, forward strand.
GCCGAAAACCACCCCGCGGAACCAGGTCCGACGCGGCTTTCTGACTTTCTTTCAAACGGCTCGATGTGAACGATTGCCTTGTTGCCCGTGTGGAAGTTGTGCAAGGGTTGAAACGTTCGTGCGGGGAGTAATCCCCGGGCGCTATCCGGCAGTTGAGGAACCGGGACGGCACGACCCCGGCGAATTCCCGCTCCCCGCGCGCACATCCCAGAAGTGCGCGCCGAGAAGGGCGCACCGACGCATCACACGCGCCAAAGGAATCCGCCGAGTGTCCACCCCCCACCCCCCTCGTCCCGCCTACCCGCCTCCGGGCGCCGAACCCACGGAGCCCGACGAGTCCGTCGCCGCCCCGCTGCGCGCCGGCTCCGACGCGGAGGCCTCGCGCTCCGCCGCCCTGCTGATGGCCCGGCACTGGCGGCCCGCGCACGACTACGCCGTGATCTGCCTGGCCACGCCCGGGCCGCTCGCCCACATGGTCACCGCAGCCGCCTTCCACCAGGTCCTGGACCGGCTCACCCTCGGCGAACCCGCCGAGGCGCTCAGACCCCGACTGCTGGTCGCCGTCCGCGACACGGTCGTCAACTGGACGGCCACGCAACGCACGACCGCCGTTCTGCCCGGCCTCGAGAAACCCGCCGGAGGCCGCGGCATGCGCGCCGCGAAGACCCTGATACCGGAAAACCGCGCACTGTCCGGCCGCTCATTCCACAGCCTTCCCCGATTCGAACAGACGTTGCTCTGGCACACCGAGGTCGAGGCCGAACCGATAAACGTCCCCGCCGGACTGCTCGGGCTGGACAGCGACAGCGCCGCGGTCGCACTCGAACAGGCTCGCGAGAAATTCCGGGAAGGCTGCGTGCGCGCGCACCGGGAACTCGCCCCGAGCACCGAATGCCGCCACTACAACCGCCTTCTCGACGTACCGCTGCGCCGGGCCGGCGGCCTGCTCCCGGACGTCCGCCGGCACCTCGACGACTGCCCCTACTGCCGGCACGCCGCCGAGCAACTCGGCCGGATCGAGGCCGGTTCGGGCGTGCTGCTCGCCGAGGCGGTCCTCGGCTGGGGTGCCCGCCGCTACCTCGACTCGCGCCCCGGCCGCAGCCGGCCGAACCCCGCCCGCACCCGCGTCGCCGCCCGGCGCTCACGCGGGCGCCGACGCGGCGGTGACGGACCCGGACCGGTGGCCCGCGCCACCGCTCGCGGGGGCCGCCGCCGGAGCGGCTCCGAGACCGGACTGTTCGCCAGGATCCCGGCGCCGTCACGCCGTTCTGGTGCCGGCTGGTCGTCCCGGACACTGCTCACCGGCGTCGGCATCGCCTCCGCCGGACTGCTCGCCACGGTCCTCGCCGTCGCCGTCTGGCCCGACGGCGGCGACGGCATCGCACCGGTCGCCACCACCGGCGCCGCACCCGGCACCGACGCCTCGTCCCCCTCGGCCTCCGCCACCGCGCCGGCACCCGGCACCGCCGGCCTGCCGTCGGCGGGCCGGCCGACCCGGCTGGGCAACGCCGGCACCGGGCTGTGCCTCGATATCAAGGGCACGCCCCAGGTCGGCACGGGCACCGCGCTCGGCGCCTGCTCCTCGGCGCGGACCCAGCAATGGACGTACGACGCCGACGGGCTGCTGCACAGCGCCGCCGACCCGGCCCTCTGCCTGGACTCGCACGCCGACGCCGGCGTGGTCATCCTCGGCACCTGCGCCGACCCCGGCACGCGGCGGGGCGACGACGTGCGCTACGACCTCACCGCGCAGGGCGAGTTGCTGCCCCGCTGGGACCGGACCCTCGCCCTCGCCCCGGCCGGCGACCGGCCCGGCGCCGACCTGGTCGTCAAGGTCCGGGACCGCTCCGCCGACCAGCGCTGGCAGACCGGCACACCGTCACCCGGCCCCGGCTCCTTCTCCGCCGCCGGCAGCGACGGCCGGTCCGCCCGGCCCGCCGAACTGCCGGACCAGGGCACGTAGTTCCGGCGGCCCGTGTCCGGCCCGCCGCGCGGCGCGCCGGACACGGACCGCCGTCCGCCACAGGTGCCCCGTCCTATACGGGCATCTCGACGACGTCGTCCGCCGTCACCGTCGCCGCAGTCGCGTGGCCGGACAGCGCGAGGGTGAGGTCGAACTCGGCGAGCAAGCAGCGGATGACGTGGTCGACGCCCGCCTGTCCGTCGAGTCCGAGGCCGTACACGTACGGGCGTCCGAGCAGGACCGCCCGCGCGCCGAGGGCCAGGGCCTTGAAGACGTCGTCGCCGGTGCGGATGCCGCTGTCGAAGAGCACGGCGAGCCGGTCGCCGACCGCCTCCGCGACCCGGGGCAGCGCGTCGGCCGCCGCGACGGAACCGGCCACCTGGCGGCCGCCGTGGTTGGAGACCACGACCCCGTCCATCCCCGCCTCGGCGGCCAGCCGGGCGTCGTCGGGGTGCAGCACGCCCTTGAGGACGATCGGGCCGTCCCAGTGCTCACGCAGGAACGACAGGTCCGGCCAGGTGTGGCTCGCGTCCCCGAACAGGCCGAGGAAGTGCATCACCGCCGCGTTGGGGTCCTCGTGCACCGGCTTGGCGAGGCCCGCCCGGAAGGCCGGGTCGGTGAAGTAGTTGGCGGTGCCCACCCCGTGCAGGAACGGCAGGTACGCCTGGTCCAGGTCACGCGGACGCCACGCCAGCAACGGGGTGTCCAGAGTGACGAACAGCGCGGTGAAGCCGGCCGCCCCGGCGCGGTCGAGGAAACTCCGCGTCACCTCACGGTCCTTGCCCCAGTACAGCTGGAACCACCGCTCGCCCTCACCCATCGCCTCGGCCACCTGCTCCATCGGCGTGCTGGACGCCGAGGACAGGATGTACGGCACCCCCTGCGCCGCGGCGGCCCGGGCGGCGGCGAGTTCGGCGTCGGGATGCACGATGGACAACACGCCCACCGGGGCCAGGGCGAGCGGCGCCGGCAGGGCGCGGCCGAGCACCCGCACCGAAAGGTCGCGCTCCTGGACGTCCTTGAGCATGCGCGGCAGGATCCGGCGCCGGTCGAGAGCAGCCCGGTTGGCGCGCGCCGTGCTGCCCGCGCCCGCACTGCCCGACACGTAGCCCACCGGGCCGGGGCCGAGCCGGTGTTCGGCCAGCTCCTCCAGCCGGGTCAGATCCGTGGGCAGCCGGGGCACGGCACCCGTCAGCCCGTTCAGATAGATCTCGTACTGGAAGTCCGCCCAGTGCCTGGCCATCCGGCCCTCCCGCCGTCCGTCCCTGAGGTGCGCTGCGGGCCGACGATACGGGCAGGTGGCCGGGGCTGTGCAGCCCCCGTCGATCACGGCCGGCATTCAGGCCGGAGGATGTGTCACCCCCGTTCGCCGTCGCCGTCGCCGTCACCGTCACCGTCGGAGGATTCGCCCACCTCCTCGCCGTCCGGTCCCTGCGCCCGTACCCGCTGGACGTGTTCGAGGGACTCGCGCAGTTCGGCGAGCCAGTCGTCGGTGTGGCGCTGGACCAGTCGCACGCACCAGGCGAGCGCGTCACTGCGGCTGCGCGCGACGCCCCCGGCGATGAGGGTGTCCAGGACCTGCCGCTCGGGCTGCCGCAGCCGGGTCATCACCGGCGCCGCGACATGCGTGAACAGGGCGCGTTCGGCGCCGCACACCACGCCCCAGGAGACCTTCCGGCGGAAGCGGTGCTCGGCCTCGCGGGCCACCTCCATCCGGGCCTCGCGGGTGCGCTCCCGGAACTCCTGGATGCGTGCGCGCAGGGCGGCCTCCCGCTCGGCGTCCGAGGCGTCCTCGGCGAGCCGGGGTTCGGGGATGCGGCCGATCACCGTGATCTCCTCGCGGTCGGGGGTCACCTCGACCAGTTCCTCGAAGAGATCGTCGGGCAGCCGGCCGGCGAACCAGCCGCGCAGCTTCCCTTTCTGCTCTGACGTAATCATGTAATGAGGATTACTCGCGTGCCCTCATGAACGCAAGGAGTCGTGGAGGGGTCGTGAAGAGGTTCGCCAGGAGCGGAGCCGGAATGTTTCAGGCCTATTAACCAGCAGGTGATTTCCGGCCAACTGGCCGCTTCCCGCGATCAAGAACCGCTCAGTTGTGCGGTCGACACGCCTGGACTCCGTGACTTCACGCCACTGATTCAATACGCAAGGTTACTGAAACCCGTGGGTGCGATGTGTGTTTCGAGGCCGGACTCGGCAGAGTGACGCTCGCCGCTCCGGACACGACCTGACCGGAGCGAGCGCCCCGTTTCCTCGAGCGGAAGGATGCACACCATGCGGACCACCGCGCGCTGGGCAGCGACCCTCGGCCTCACGGCCGCCGCCGTCTGCGGACCCCTGACCGGGGCCGCCGTCGCCGTGCCGGACGCCGTCGCGCCGTCGCTCTACGCCCCCTCGGCGCTGGTGCTCACCACCGGCCACGGCGCCGACGCGGCCACCGCGACCCCGGAGCGCGCCGTCACCCTGAACTGCGCCCCGACGGCCTCCGGCACCCACCCGGCCGCGGCCCTGGCCTGCGCCGAACTGCGCGGCGTCGGTGGCGACTTCGGATCCCTCAAGACGCGCGACGACGTCTGGTGCACCAAGCTGTACGACCCCGTCGTCGTCACCGTCCAGGGCGTCTGGCAGGGCCAACGCGTCTCGTACGAGCACACCTTCGGCAACACGTGCGTGAAGGACGCGCTGAACAGCAGCGTTTTCGCGTTCTAGGACCGGGATCGCACGGTCCCCGTGACGCCGGATCAGGTTCGCAACTGGGGAGTGCGGCCCCTGGGGCGGGGAACCAGCGATCTCGCACCGGGGCCGGCGGGCGGAGTGGGGCCTCCCGCCGGCTCCCGGTGACACAGCCGCTCCCCGGACAGGCCCGTGGGGGGCCTTCCGGGGAGCGGCGAGAAACAACCCGTTCACAACGGGATCGGCAATCGGCCCGGTGCCGGAAGGGCAGCCGGTTTCCACCGGGCTCCCGCCCCCTCGCCGTACATCACTCGTCGGGGCGTTCCCCGGTGTCGTGCCACGGGGTGCGCCGGGGCCACCAGGCCGGCACCGACCGCCGGTAGCGCTCGTAGTCGGCGCCGAACCGGCGCGCCAGTCCGGGCTCCTCGTACCAGCGCACGAACACCCAGGCCGGCACCCAGACGCCGACCGCGTAGGCGAACAGCACCGGGCGCGCGAGCAGCAGGCCCTGCCCGGTCAGTACGGCGACGACCGCGATGTAGATCGGATTGCGCACGTGGCGATACGGGCCGCCGACCACCAGCCGGGTGGGAGGGGCGACGGGGGACGGGGTGCCGAGGCCCTCGAGAGCGAAGCGCCGGTAGGCGTCCAGAAGGACCGCCGTGCCGGCCGCGAGGGGCACCAGGCCGCACAGCCGAAGGGCCGGCCACCAGTGGCCGGCCCGCCAGCCGCCGGTCAGCCACCAGGGCACGAGCACGGTCGCGCTGCCCGCGGCCACGACGAGGAACAGTGCGGTGCCCAGCGCCGCCGACGCCTTGCGCATACCCACACCATGACACCGAGGAGGGGCCGCCGTCTCCCTGCTGACGGCGGCCCCTCGGACCGGACGGCTCCGCTGCGGCTCGGCGGAGCGGAGGCGGTTGTCACATGTGCACGACCGGGGCTCCCTCGGGGTTCTGCTCCGGCAGGCCGCGCCGGTAGAGCAGGAACGCGATGATCGTGCCCGCGGCGAAGAGGGCGGCCGACCACCAGAAGGCGGTGGTGTAGCTCTCGATCGTCGCCTGCGCCTGGGCCGCCTTGTCGGCCGGGTTGTGGTCCGACAGGTAGTCGGTGGCGGCGCTCGCGGCGAGCGTGTTCAAGAGGGCCGTGCCGATCGAACCGCCCACCTGCTGCATGGCGTTGACGGTCGCCGAGGCGACACCCGCGTCCTCGGCCGCGACTCCGCCGGTGGCCAGCTGCATGGCGGGCGGCATGACCAGGCCGAGGCCGACACCGATCACGATCAGCTGCGGCAGCACCGCGGTGGCGTAGTCCGAGCCGAGGCCGATGCCGGTCAGCCAGGCCATGCCGGCCGTGGCGATCGCGAAGCCCAGCGGTATGACCGCCTTGGGGCCCATCCGCGGGATCAGCACCGTGGTGCCGACCTGTGCGGTGACCATCAGCGCGCCGACCATCGGCAGGAACGCCACACCCGTCTTCGTCGGGCTGAAGCCGAGGTTGAGCTGGAGGTAGTAGGTCAGGAAGAGGAACACGCCGAACATGCCCGCGCCGGTGATGAGCACCGCGACGAAGGAGGCGCCGCGGTCGCGGTCGAGCAGGATGCGCAGCGGCAGCAGCGGGTGCGTGGCCCGGGTCTGCCACCAGGTGAAGGCTGCCAGCAGTACACCGCCCGCGATCAGGAATCCCCAGGTCAGCGGCGAACCCCAGTCGTGGGTCTCGGCGTTGGAGAAGCCGTACACCAGGGAGAAGAGACCCGCGGCGACCAGGACCGTGCCCGGCACGTCGAGCTTGGCGTTCGCCGCGTCGCGGTGGTTGCCCAGCAGGACCCAGCCGCCGATGAAGGCGACGACCGCGATGGCCACGTTCACGTAGAGGGTCCAGCGCCAGTCGAGTGCGTCCGTCAGCACACCGCCGAGCAGCAGACCCACCGCGCCGCCGGCACCGGCGATGGCGCCGTAGACGCTGAACGCGCGGGCCCGTTCGCGGGGGTTGGTGAAGGTGGTGTTCAGCAGCGACAGCGCGGCGGGTGCGAGCAGTGCGCCGAAGGCACCCTGCAGGGCGCGCGCGGTGACGAGCATGGTGAAGCCGTTCGCGGCACCGCCGAGGGCGGAGGCCGCGGCGAAGCCGACGACGCCGACGAGAAAGGCGGGCTTGCGGCCGAACAGGTCGGCGATGCGTCCGCCGAGCAGCAGCAGAGAGGCGAAGGCCAGCGCGTACGCGGTCACGATCCACTGCCGGTTGCCGTCGGAGAAGCCGAGGTCGGCCTGGGCGGAGGGCAGGGCGATGTTCACGATCGTGGCGTCGAGCACGACCATCAGCTGGGCGACGGCGATGATCGCGAGGATCCACCACCGTCGAGGTGAGGCGTCGACCGGGGCCGCCGCCTGCGCCGGGGCCCCCGAGCGGGGGCCGTCGGCCAGGGTCTTCTGGGACATCGGGAACTCCAGGGAAGTCGTCCGCAGGTCAAGAGCGCGAACAGTTCGTAAACGAAACTGTTTCGTACTCATGGAGAGTAGACCACCTTCTGCGAAACGACAACGTTTCGCTAGGTGGCCCTCATTTATTCCTTGACTGGCATATAACTGTCGTGGCATATTGCCTGCAATGTTCGACACCGCCGCACTCTGGACCGCCCTCGCCGATCCCCACCGGCGGGCCATCGTCGCCCTGCTCCTGGAGCGGCCCCGGCCCGTGGGGGAGATCGTGGAGGCGTGCGGACTGAGCCAGCCGAGCACGTCCAAGCATCTGAAGGTGCTGCGGGAGGCCGGTCTGGTACGGGTCACGCAGGACGCGCAGCGCCGCGTCTACGCCCTCGACCCGGCCCCGATCGCCGCCCTGGACGCCTGGCTGGCGCCGTACCGCAGGCTGTGGAACAGCAGCCTCGACGCCCTGGGCCGCCGCCTCGACGAGCCGGCCGCCGAGGGCGACCCCGCCGAGCGGGCGGACGGCGCCGCGCACGCCGCGCACCCCGACGTCGCGGCGACGTCGGACGACACCTGAACCCCCCCACCGCGAAGGATCCACGCACCATGTCCGTCGACCTCACCGGCACCTATCTGACCCTGGGCGACGGCCGCCCGGCCGTCCGGTTCACCCGCACCTACGACCACCCGGTCGACCGCGTCTGGCACTTCGCGACCGACCCCGACGAACTCGCCGGATGGTTCCCGTTCCGCGCCGAGATGGAACTGCGGCCCGGCGGCACCATCCGCTTCAGCGGCGACCCCGGCACCCCGGAGTTCACCGGCACGGTGCTCGCCGTCGACCCGCCCCGGCACCTGTCCTTCGAGTGGGGCGGGGACGAACTCCACTTCGACCTCGAAGAGGCCGGCGACGGCCGCACCCGGTTCACCCTGACCAACGTCCTCCTGGCGGAGAACACCGCCGCCCGCAACGGCGCCGGCTGGGAGGTCTGCCTGGCCGCCCTGGACGCCAAGGCGCGCGGCGAGCGCTTCGAGGGGCCGCACGCCAGAATGAGCGCGCCCTGGAGGGAGTTCTACGACGGTTATGTCGGGGCCGGTGTTCCCTCGGGCGCGCCGGTACCGGGCATGGACTGAGCGGCGACGGTCCCGGGCGTGCCCGGCCTCAGGCCATCTGCCGGCGCACCAGCTCGTGCAGCCGCCCCCCGGTGTCGGCGAGCAGCTCGGCGGGCGAGCCCTGCTGGATGACCTTGCCTTCGTCCATCACGATCACCCGGTCCGCGTCCAGCACCGTCGACAGGCGGTGGGCGATGACGATCCGGGTGGCGTTCAGCTTGCGGGTGCTCTCGATGACCGTGCGCTGGGTGTCGTTGTCCAGCGCGCTGGTCGCCTCGTCGAAGAACAGGATCCGCGGCCGCCGGATCAGCGCCTGCGCGATCATCAGGCGCTGTCGCTGCCCGCCGGAGATCGCGCCGTTGCCCGCGACGATGGTGTGCAGGCCCATCGGCATCCGCTTGATGTCCTCGGCGAGGCCCGCCAGTTCGGCCGCGGCCATCGCCTCCTCCGGTGTGTACGGCTCCGCACCGCAGATGACGTCCAGGATCGACCCGGTGAACGGCTGCGCGTGCTGGAGCACCACCCCGCACTGGCGGCGCACCGCCGACTGGTCGAGGGCGGCCAGATCCTGGCCGTCGTACAGGACGCTGCCCGAGACGGGCTTGTCGAAGCCGATGAGCAGGCGCAGCAGTGTGGACTTGCCGCAGCCGCTCGGGCCGACGACCGCCACGAACTCGCCCGGCCGGATCGCGAAGGACACGTCGTCCAGGACCAGGGGCCCGTCGTCGGAGTACCGGAAGGACAGGCGCCGGGCCTCCATCGCGCCCGATAGCGGACCCGGGCGGGTGCTGGCCGTGCGCACCTCGGGGGTCGCCTCCAGGACCGGCTTGATCTCCTCGAACAGCGGCAGCGCCGCCACGGCCGAGACGAATGAGCCGGTGAGCTGGGTGACCGCGGTCAGCACCATCGTCACCGCGGTGTTGAAGGTGAGGAAGGCCGCCGCCGACATCGCGCCCCTCGCGGGCCCGGCCAGCAGCATGAACATCAGCAGCGTGCACACCGGCAGGTAGACCGCGCCGAGGACCGAGGTGAGGTTCTTGATCCGGCCGACCTTCTGCTGGAGTTCACGGCTGCGCGCGAACTCCTTGGCCCAGGCGGCGTACGCGTAGTTCTCCGCCGCCGCCACCCGCAGCTTGGGCAGGCCCCGCAGGGTCTGGAAGGCCTGGTTGTTCAGCTTGTTGCCGAGCACCACGAGCTTGCGCTGCCAGCGCACCTGCCACAGCCCGAGCCCCAGGAAGACGCCGGCGATGACGACCAGCATCCCGATCGCCGCGAGCGCCATCGGCACGCTGTACCACAGCAGCAGACCGACGTTCATCGCGCCGATCGTCACGGACTGGGCGACCACCGGGCCGACGCCCGCCAGGAGCCGGCGGATCGCGCTGATGCCCATGGCGGCACTGGCCAGTTCACCGGTCGAGCGCTGGGTGAAGAACCGGGTGGGCAGGCGCAGCAGCCGGTCCCAGACGGCCGGCTGGAGCGCCGCCTCGATACGGCCCTCCAGCCGCAGGATGGTCAGGTTCTCCAGCAACGTGAACACCGCCGACACCACGCCGCTGATCATCACCGCCAGACAGACCTGGACGATCAGACCGGTCTGCGCCTTCGGCACGTACTCGCCGAGCACCTTGCCCGTGGCGATCGGCACCAGCGCGCCGATCACCACCGTCACCAGGCCGGCGAGCATCAGGTTGACCAGGTCGCCCCGGGTTCCGCGCAGGCTGAACCGCAGCAGCCCGAACGGGGTCAGCCGGCGCTCGGGCAGCGGCCGGTAGAACATCACCGCGCGTGGCTCGAACTCCTCCGCGTTCGCCTTCTCGATCGGCGTCTCGCGTCCGGTGCCCGGGTGCACGGCCACATAGCCGCCGCGCCGCCACAGCAGCGCCACCGGCGCCCCGGACAGCGCCCGGTGCCCGACCAGCGGGCCCACGTTCTCCCGCCACCAGTGCCCGTCCAGCCGTACCGCACGGGTGCGCACTCGCGAGGCCAGCGCCACCCGCTCCACCGGATCGAGCCGCTCGCTCTCGGTGCCGCTCTGCGCGGGCTCGGCGAGGGTGATCCCGGCCGCCTCGGCGACCAGCTTGCACACCGCGTACCCGGCATCGGCGTCGGCGGCCGTCGTCCGGCGGGACGAGCGCTTGCCGATGGAGGCCAGCAGCGTCTGGTCGGCCTGGGCGCGGACCGCCTCACCGGCCTTGATACCGGCGGCCGTACGGGTCTCGTGGGTGCGTTCCAGCTGCTCGATCCAGCGGTCCAGCGCGGTCAGCAGCCGGTACTCCTGGTCGACCATGCTCTGCCACAGCGCCGGGTCCATCAGCAGGTCGGCCGCCGCCTCCGCGCCGTACAGCGAGCCGTACTGCACGCTGCCCGGCGGCACCTGCATCCAGAACACGTCGTCATCCGTGGGCGCGGTGGTCCGGTCCTCGGCCATCGGCGCCTGGAACAGCACGGAAAGGCCGCGGCCGACGCCCAGCGCGAGGGCGTACTCCAGCGGGCTCGTCGTGGGCGGCACGTACTGCGGGTTGCCGTACTCGTCGTACGACCAGGTCTGCGTGTCGGCCGCCTGGTACAACTCGCGCAGGCTGATGCGGTGCACGACGCAGTCCCGGACCGGGCGGGCCACCAGGGTGTGCTGAGGGCCCGCGACGGGGCCGAGCAGCAGCGCGCCCGCCTCCAGCCGTCCGAGGTGGTGCCAGTGGCCCTGCTGGGCGGCGTCCACCGCGAACAGGTCCAGCGCGCCGGCCGCGACGAGCCACAGCACCTGCGGACCCTCCAGGTCCAGCCGGTTGAAGCCGGCGCAGTCGACCCGGGTGCCCAGCGCGCCGAGGGCGCCGAGGACGAGGTCGCCTTCGTACCCCTCCTGAACAGTCGTCATCTCACCGCTCCCTGACCAGCGCCGCGTAGGCGCCGCCGTGCGCCACCAGCTCCTCGTGCCGCCCGCGCTCCACGACCGTGCCGTGCTGGAGCACGACGATCTCGTCGCTGTCGCGGACGGTGCTCAGCCGGTGGGCGATCACCACGCAGGCGCAGCCGCGCCGGCGCAGGTTGTCCATCACGACCAGCTCGGTCTCCGCGTCCAGCGCGCTGGTCACCTCGTCCAGGACGAGGATGCTGGGCCGGCGCACCAGCGCCCGCGCGATCTCCAGACGCTGGCGCTGACCGCCGGAGAAGTTCCGGCCGTCCTGCTCGACCTTGCTGCGGATGCCGCCGGGCCGGCGCATCACCACGTCGTACAGCGCCGCGTCCCGCAGGGCCTCGACCACCGCTTCGTCGGGGATCGACGGGTCCCACAGGGCCACGTTGTCGCGCACCGAGCCCTCGAAGAGGAACACGTCCTGGTCGACGAAGGAGACGGAGGCGGCGAGCGCGCCGCGCGGGATGTCGTCCAGACGGCGGCCGTCGATGCGGATCACACCGTCCCACGGCGTGTACAGACCCGAGATGAGCCGGGACACCGTGGACTTGCCGCTGCCCGAGCCGCCCACCAGGGCCACCTGCTGTCCGGGCCCGACGGTCAGGTCGAACCCGGTCAGCAGCGGCTTGTCCAGCGGGCTGTAGCCGAAGGTGATGTTCTCCAGCTCGACGTGCCCGTGCAGCCGGCGCGTGGAGTCGCCCCGGCCGGCGCGGGCGTAGAGCGGGTCGGCCTGGAAGTTCTCCACGTCCTTGAGCCGGGCCACGTCGGCCGCGAAGTCCTGGATGCGGCCCGCCACGCCGTTGAGCCGGGTCAGCGGGGCGGTGAAGCGGGTGACCAGAGCCTGGAAGGCGACCAGCAGACCCACCGAGATGTGCCCCTCGACGGCCCGCATGCCGCCGATCCACAGGATCAGCGCGCTGTTGAACGTGGCCAGTGCCGGTGCTACCACGCCCAGCCAGGCGCTCGGCACCCCGAGCCGCTGCTGCTCCTCCAGCGTGGTGGCGTGCTGCCCGGCCCACTTGCGGAAGTAGCCGTCCTCGCCGCCGGTCGCCTTCATCGTCTCGATGAGCTGAAGACCGGTGTACGAGGTGTTGGTCAGCCGCGCTGTGTCCGCGCGCAGCTTCGCCGTACGGGTCGCGCGCAGCCGGATGACCAGCCGCATGGCCACCACGTTCAGCAGGGCCACGCCGATGCCGAGGAACGTCAGCTGCGGGTCGTAGGTGTACAGCAGCACCGCGTACAGCACGACCACGATCGCGTCCACGCCCGCCGCCGCGAGGTCGCGGGCCAGGGTCTCGGCGACCTGGTCGTTGGACTGGAGCCGCTGCACCAGGTCGGCGGGGGAGCGCTGGGAGAAGAAGGTCACCGGCAGCCGCAGCAGATGGCGCAGGAAGCGGGCGCTGGAGAGGGTGGAGGAGATGATCCGGCCGTGCAGCAGGTTGGCCTGCTGGAGCCAGGTCAGCACCAGGGTGAGCAGCACACAGGTGGCCATCGAGGCGAACAGCACGCCGAGCAGCGAGGTCTGGCCGCCGATGAGGAACATGTCGATGTAGGTGCGGCTGAGCGCGGGCAGCGCGGCGCCCACCAGCACCAGCAGCAGGCTGGCGAGGATCGCGGCGGGCAGGGTGCCCGCGGTGCCGCGCAGCCGGGCCGGCATCGCGCCGAGCACGCCCGCCTTGCGCCCGCCCTTGGTGAACCCGTCGCCCGGCTCCAGCACCAGCACGACACCGGTGAAGCTGCCGTCGAACTCCTCCATGGGCACGAACCGGCGGCCCTTGGCGGGGTCGTTGATGTACACCCCGCGCCGGCCGAAGCGGCGGCCCATGCCGTCGAAGACGACGTAGTGGTTGAACTCCCAGAAGAGAATGGCCGGTGCCTGCACCTCGGCGAGGGCGGCCAGGTCCATCTGCATGCCCTTGGCGGTCAGCCCGTAGCCGCGGGCCGCCTTGAGCAGGTTGCTCGCGCGCGAGCCGTCGCGGGAGACACCGCAGGCGATGCGCAGTTCCTCCAGCGGCACGTGCCGGCCGTAGTGGCCGAGCACCATCGAGAGGGAGGCGGCGCCGCATTCGACGGCCTCCATCTGGAGCACCGTGGGGGTGCGGGTCGTGCCGCTGCGGGGCTTGGGGACGGGGCGCCGGGCGGGGGCGGCGCGTCTGCGGCCCCGGGTCTCCTGGGCGCCCCCGGTCGAGATGGTCACGGGAGCAGCCAATCGATGGGACGCTGGTCGGCCAGCCGGATCGACCCGCCGGCCAGGGTCATGGAGTCGAGCGTGAACGGCGGTCCGTCGGTGGACGACCAGCGATAGCCGCTCTTCGTCGCGGACGACTCGTCCAGCGCGACCAGGACGGCGACCGGCCTGCCCTTGCCCGTGAACTGCTCGCCGAGCTGGCTGTCGCCGAGGAACGCGGCGATCGACTGGGCGGACTGGGCGGTGCGGTCCACCGACTTCACATGCCCGCGCAGCACGCCGTACTTCTGTGTCGGTACGGAGGACACGGTCAGGTCCACCGAGGCGTTCGCCGGGATGGCGGCGGCGTTCTCGGCGGGGACGTAGACGGTCGCGTACAGCGGGTCCGAGGCGTGGGCGACCTTCTCCACGGCGGCGACGTTCGCGCCGGTCTGGATGATCTGCCCGATCGTGGCGGCGAGCGCGGTGACGCGGCCCGCGGCGACCGTACGGATCACCTGATCGCCCCCCGCCGTCCGCACCTTGAGGACGGGGGCGTCGGCGGGGAGCCGGTCGCCCTGCTTGGCGAGCACGGCCGTCACCTGGCCGGCCACGGGACTCTGCAGCAGATAGCTGCCCTGCCCGTGCGTGAGGATGGCCTGCGCGCTGACCGTGGAGGCGACCGAACCGGTCACCGCCCACACGGACGCGGCCGCCATGACGACGACGGTGACACCCAGCGCGAGCCAGCCCTGCGGGCGTGCCAGACGCACCGGAAGGTCCAGCTCTTCCGGCGACTGGAGCTTGGCGAGGGCCTGTTGGCGGAACTGCACGGAACTTCCCTCACCCGAGGAGAGACATTGCTACGGCGTGTTTCGGACACCCGAGAGCCCCGGAGCCGTCTCGCGGCTCCGGGACTTCGGTGACACCGAGGTGCGATCAGAGACCGGCGACCAGGTTGGTCAGCGGCTGGGTGTTCAGGCCGGTGACACCCTCGACGGTGCTGATGGCCGTGTCCGACAGGCCGGAAAGCGGGGCGATGCCGTTGACGGCGCCGGTCACGGTGTTGAGGCTGTTCACGGACAGACCGCCGGAGACGTTGTCCAGCTCGGCGTCCGAGATCTCGGCGGTCTCAACCTGGGGGGTGGAGTTCATGGTGGAACTTCCCTTCGTATGGATATTTCACAAGGGGGAGCGGCCCCCTCTGGGGACAGATGGTCGGCCGCCACCGTGGGCGCCGAGCGTCCGTGGCACGGAAGCCCGGGGGACCCCGCGGTGCGATGGATCAAAGCACGCGCGTGGCACCCGCTTCCAATCAACCAGCGCTCTCACCAGGCAACTTGACCATCGAAGAATGCCATCCGTGCAGGCGTGGGCACGGCATGTCGGCGACTCCTTCACATGGCTCACCGCTTCGGTACATACCGCCTCTTGCCCGCGGGGTGGCGAATCCGGCACTCCGCGCCAAAGGAGTGCGGCGGGGCGCGCGGTTGTGCAGAACTCCGGGCACCGGTGACCTGCTTGGGTATTCGATGTGCAGATTCCCTGAAGTTGAGATTCCTTTACATGTCCGGGACGCACCGCTGTCGATCAGTCGCCGAACGTGTCAGCCAAGGATCGCGTAGACCGTGCTCGCCCGGGCCGCGAGCGCGCCCGAACCGGCGTCGCTCAACGTGATGTCGGCGAAAGCCGTTCTGCGCCCCAGCTTGGTCAGGACCGCCTCGATCAGGACATCCGCACCGGTGACCGGCCGCTGGAAGGACGTCGACTGCTGCACGGTCGTCATCGGCACGAAGCCGCCCCGCGCGGCCGACACCGCGATCACCGTCGCCGTGTCCGCGGCCGCCATCAGAGCCTGCCCCGACACGCCGCCGCCCTCCCGGGCCAGCCGGTCCGACCAGGGCAGACGCAGGACCGCGCGATCCTTGCCCAGCCCCTCCACCGACAGGCCGAGGTCGAGGACCCAGGGGGCGAAGTTGGCGGAAAGGATCTTGTCGGCCTCGACGGTCGTCATCGTCATGTGGGGGATTGTTCCCGCCGCGACCGCACGACACGCGGAGCATGAGCGGTTCGCCGTGGCAAACGCGGGGCCCGCGAACGGAATTGAACACACCGGGGGACCCGCGCGTACCTACGGCCATCCAGGCGCCCCGTCCCCTGCCGACAGCGGCAGAACTCCGTTCCCAGGAGGTCGAGAAGTTTGAGTCACAAGCGAATGCCCAAGCGCAAGGCCGCGATAGCGGTGGGAGGTGTCGCGGCGCTCGGCGCCGCGGCCCTCCTGCTGCCCAACGCCAACGCGTCCCAGGACGGCGCCTCGGGCGTCGCCGGCACCGCGAAGACCCTGAAGGCCACGGACGCCTCGGACCTCGCCGCGCGGCTGCACCGGACGCTCGGCGACGCCCTCGCCGGGTCCTGGTACGACAGCTCCCGGCAGCAGCTCGTCGTCAACGTGGCCGGCGACGACAACGCGATCGCGCAGGCGCGGAAGGCGGGCGCCGCCGTCCGCCAGGTCGAGAACAGCACCTTTGAACTCAAGGCCGCCGCACGGACGCTGAAGAGCAGGGCGACCATCCCCGGCACCGCCTGGGCGGTCGACCCACGCACCGACAAGGTCGTCGTCACCGCCGACTCCACCGTCACCGGCGCCCGCTGGGACCGGCTCGAGTCGACCGTGCGGAGCCTCGGCTCCGGCATGGCGAACCTGAAGAAGTCCGCCGGCACCTTCAAGACCTTCGCCTCCGGCGGCGACGCCATCTTCTCCCAGGTGCAGGGCGGCACCGTGCGCTGCTCCCTCGGCTTCAACGTGACCGCCTCCGACGGCAGTCCGGCCTTCCTGACGGCCGGACACTGCGGGGTCGCGGCCAAGCAGTGGTCCGACGCGCAGGACGGACAGCCCGTCGCCACCGTCGACCAGGCCACCTTCCCCGGCAACGACTTCTCCCTCGTGAAGTACGACGACCCGAACACCCAGGCGCCCAGTGAGGTCGCCACCGGCAACGGCCAGAGCGTCCGGATCACCGGGGCCGCCGACGCCACCGTCGGCCAGACCGTGTTCCGCATGGGCTCCACCACCGGGCTGCACGACGGCCAGGTGACCGGCCTCGACGCCACCGTCAACTTCCAGAGCGAGACGGACCCGGGCGGTGTCGACACCGTCACCGGGCTCATCCAGACCGACGTGTGCGCCGAGGCCGGCGACAGCGGCGGCTCCCTGTTCACCCAGGACGGCGCCGCGGTCGGCCTCACCTCCGGCGGCAGCGGCGACTGCACCAGCGGCGGCGAGACCTTCTTCCAGCCCGTCACCGCCGCCCTGCAGGCCACCGGCGCCACCCTCGGCGACGGCGGGGCAGGCGGGGCCGGCGCGGCCGGGCAGGGCGCCGGGGACCAGGCGGGCGGTGAGCAGGCCGGCGGTACCGCGGCCCCGTCCGGCGGGCAGAGCGGCACCGGCGAGAACGCGGGCGATGGATCGGGTGCGGCCGGCGGTTCGGGCGCGGGTGACGGCTCGTCGGTGCTGACCGGCACGCGCTGAGCCGTACGCGACTCCCCGCCGGTCCCACGGCGGTTCCGGCCGGCGGGGACGGTCCGGCCCTCCGACGGGAGGGCCGGACCCCGGCGCGTTCGCGGGCGGGGCGGACCGGAACGCGGCGCGTTCGAGCGGCTCAGGCGCCGTCCCGTGCCCGCAGCAACAGCAGGGCCACGTCGTCCGCCCGTTCCCGTGCCGCCGCGCTGTGCAGGAGAAGGGCGTCGGCGAGGTCGCTCAGCGGCTGCGTCCCGTACTCGAAGAGCACCTCGCCGAGTTCGGTGAGCGAGTCCTCGATGTTCACGTGGGAGGACTCCACGAGACCGTCCGTGTAGAGGGCGAGGACGGAGCCGGGGGCGAGGGACACCTCGGTCGTCGGGTACCGGGCCGCCGCGTCGACTCCGAGCAGCGGGCCTCCGGCCAGGTCCAGCACCCGCACCCGCCCGTCCGGGCGCCGGAGCAGGGGCGGCGGATGTCCGGCGCGCGCCATGACGGCCATCCCGCTCGCCGGATCGAGCCGCAGGTACAGGCAGCTGGCGAACAGCTCGGAGCCGAGGTCGATGAGCAGCCGGTTGGTGCTGCGCATCACCTGCTGGGGCGCCTGCCCCACCGTGGTGTACGCCCGCACCCCCGTCCGGATCTGCCCCATCAGGGCCGCCGCCGTCACGTTGTGCCCCTGGACGTCGCCGATCACCGCGGCCGGCAACGGCCGGGCCGGCACCAGGTCGTAGAAGTCGCCGCCGATCTCCATGCCCTGCATGGCCGGCAGATAGCGCGCGGCGGCCTCGATGCCGGGCAGCCGGTCCAGTGAGTGGGGCAGCAGCGACGACTGGAGTGCGTGCGCCAGCCGGCTCTTGGAGTCGTACAGCATGGCCCGTTCCAGGGCCTGCGCGATCAGGCCGGCGAGGCTGGCGAGGACGGCCCGTTCGTCGGTGGTGAAGTCGTGCGGTTCGGCGTAGGCCAGGACGCATGTGCCCACCGGCCGTCCGGACGCGATCAGCGGCAGATACGCCCAGGCCGCGAACCCGGCCGGTGACTCGCGCCGCGTCGGATACAGCCGCTCCAGTTCCTCCCGCGAGCCGAAGAACGCCGGCACCCCGGTGTTCAGGGCCTGCGTGCCCGGGGTGTGCTCGATCAGCGGCATCCCGTCGAACCGCTCCACGAGGTCCGGGTCCGGATAGCCGCGGTGCCCCAGCAGGTGCAGCCGTCCGCCCCGGGTGCCCAGGACCACCAGCGCGTCGCCGCCGACCGCCGGGACGACCTGGTCCGCGACCAGCTGGATCACGTCCCGCACCTCCACCGCCTCGGTCAGCGCCCCGGCCAGGTTCAACAGCTGGGAGAGGGACACCAGCCGTACCGGTGCCGGGTTCGGATCCGGCCTCGGTGCCATCTCCGCCACCGCCCGGATCCGGCTGATGCGCACGCTCAGCCCGGTCGTGCTCGGATACAGCCGGAATGACAGCCAGTCCCCGGGCGGGCGCAGCGCCACGAAGGAGGTCGCCTGCTGGCTGAGCAGCGCGGCCCGGTACCGGTCCTCGTACATCGGGTCGTTCAGCCACGACACCGACACCCAGGGCACCGTGCCGAGCAGATCCGCGACGGGCCGGCCGAGCAGGTCCGCCGCCGCCGCGTTGACGAAGCCGATCCGGCCGTGCAGGTCCAGCGACGCCAGCCCGTACGGCAGCCGGGTCACCAGCCGCAACGCCTCCACGGCCCCCAGCGTGTCCGGCCTGTCGGCCCCCGGCAGCCCCAGCAGGTCGGGTTCGGGTCCGACCGGCTGGTTCGCCGCGGCGGCACGCTCCATCCGCAGGGCCAGCCGTGTGCAGGCCGCCGTCAGTTGCTCGCGTTCGGCGTCGGACAGCTCCGGCGGATGCGCGCCGGGCCAGGTCACGAACACGGCGCCGTACACGGTGCCTTCCGTCGCCACCGGCAGCGCGGCCAGTGCGAACGGATACGGCAGCACCATCGCGATCCGGGGGAAGCGGCGGGCCATCTCCTCCTCGCCGCCCACCCACACCAGCCGGCGCTCGCGCACCGCCTCCGAGACCGGGAGCGGCGCGTTCACCGAGACCCGCTCCCACGGCGCCACGAACGCGCGGGGCATGCCGGCCTTCACCGCCATGTCCATCATCTGAGCGTCGGGCCGCAGCAGATACAGCGCGCCGGAGTGCGCGTGCACGCCCTCCATCATCGAGGCCAGGGCGAGCGAGAGCATCGGCCCGCCGACCGGTGTCCTCGCGGCCGCCGGTGCCTGCGCGGGCGCCGGCTCGTCGGTCAAGCGACCACCTCCTCCTATGGCCGTGTCTCCTGGGCGTACGGGCGTGTGTCCTCCTCGTAGGGCTGTGTCGTCTCCTCGTGCGGCCGTGTCTCCCGTCCCAGGGATCAAGGCTCCCTCCTGCCGCGCCCCCGCGCACGGCGAGCGCCGTCTCGGGGTGTGGGCCGCGGTGCGGTGGTACGGCCGCCGCTCCCGGCGGATTCGGCCCGCCGGGGCCGACACACCAGTGCGTACATGTGTTCGATCGAAGGGGAGTGGGATCGGCGTCGGCCGGGTCCCCCGCGGCGCCCACGGACGGCTGCGTGCTCGGCGGGAATCGGCGCGTGTGCGGCGGGAGACGGGCGGCCGGCCTCGGCGAGCACCGTCGTGGCGCCTTCCCGAGCGCGAAGAAGTCCTCCGCCGGACGCCGGGCGGCACCGCCGTCGACGCGGCCGAGGCGGGCCCGGTCCGGAGCGACACGCGGGGAGGGGGATGTGTTCGGCGGAAGTCGGGCGGATCGGCGCCCGCCGTACCCGGTCCGTTCACAGGGGCTGCGCAGGCGGCTCATAAGCGCTGTAATGGCGGACGTGGTGACTGAGGGTGCTGCGGTACGCAGAACGAGGGCCGAGCGTGCCGAACTTGCCCTCGACGCGCTCACCGCCGTGCCACCGTCGCCCGACCGGCTGCGCCGGATCCTCGAACAGGGGCTCGTGCTGGGCGGGGCGGCCTTCGTCGGGGTGTACGTGCCCGGCCGCGATTCGGCGGGGCTGTACCTGGCCGAGTCGGCTGGTTTGCCGCGCACGCTGTTCGGCCTGCGGGACGGCTATCCGGCGACGGGCGGCTCACCGGTCCTCACGGCTCACCGCACCGGGCGGCCCACGTGGCTCGGCCCGCAGGAGCTGGCCCACTGTCCCGAGGCACGCCGCACGCCGTCACCGGACTTCTCCCTCGCCGTCCTGCCGCTCGGGCCGGCCGGTGGCTGTCTGGTCGCCGTCAGCGAGCAGCCCGGAGGCTTCGGCACCGACGACCGGGCCTGTCTGGAGCTGATCGCCGGGGCGGTCGTCTTACCCGCACGGGACGCCGACCCGGCGCCCGACGGCGGCGAACTGTCCGACGACGCGTTCGCCCTGGCCATGGACACCGGCCGGGTCGAGGTCGGCGACGACATCCTGCGGCTGTTCCGGATCGGGCGGGAGGCCTTCGACGGCAAGGTGGAGACGCTGCTCGGGCTCACCGTGCCCGAGGACCTGCCCGCGCTGATGTCGGTCGTCGAGGCCGACCACATGTCCCTCGGCGAGCGTGAGCTGGAGTTCCGCATCCTGCAGCCGTCCGGCCCGCCCAAGTGGCTCCGGCTGCGCGGCCGGATGCTGTCCGGCGGGGAGGGCCGCCCGGCGCGCCTGGTCGGCACCGTCGCCGACGCCTCCACCCTGCGCTCCGAGGTGACCGACGTCGCCCGTGTGCAGCGGCTGGCCGCCGCGCTCGCCACCGCCGGCACCGTCAAGGACGTGTGCAAGGCCGTCGTCGCCGCCCTGCGCAAGCCCCTCCAGGCCGACCGCATCGCCCTCGCGGAACTGGAGAACGACCGCCTCGTCGTCACCGTCCTCGACCCGCCGGAACCCGAGGCCTGGCCCGAGCTGTGGCGCACCGAGTGGCGCACCGAGTGGCCCGACGCGCCGGTGCGCGCCATGCCGACCCTCGCCGCCGCCCTGAGCGAGGGCCGCGCCCGGATCTGGCCGGCCGGCTCCCCGCTGGAGCCCGCCCTCGCCGATGTCGGCCCCGGCGGCCTCGCGGTGCTGCCGCTGCCCGCCGGCGGCCGCATGGCCGGGGCCTGCCTGATCGGCTGGGACCGGCCGCACACGTTCGGCCCCGACGAACGCGCCCTGCTCACCGCCTGCGCCGGTCTGACGGGCCAGGCCCTCGTGCGCGCGCACGCCTTCGACGCCGAACACGAACTCGTCGGCATGCTCCAGCGGACCCTGCTGCCGCGCCGCCTGCCCCAGCTGCCCGGCGCGGTCGCCGTCGCCCGCTACCTGCCCACCACCGCGGGACTCGAGGTCGGCGGCGACTGGTACGACGTGATCCCGCTGACCGACAACCACGTGGCCTTCGTCATCGGCGACGTACAGGGCCACAACGCGGGCGCCGCCACCCTGATGGGCCAGATGCGCACCGCCCTGCGCGCCTACGCCACCGAGGGCCACCCGCCGGACGTCGTCGTCTCGCACGCCAACCGGCTGCTGCTGGAGATGGAGACCGACCTCTTCGCCACCTGCGCGTACGTCGACGTCGACATGGAGCAGGGCACCGCCCTGTGCGTGCGCGCCGGCCATCTCCAGCCCGTGCTGCGGCACCCGGACGGCTCCGCCGAGATCGTCCAGGCCGAGGGCGGCCCACCGCTCGGCGTTCTCTCCCGGGCCGAGTTCCCGATGACCCCGCTGCGGCTCCGGCCCGGCACGGTCCTCGCCCTCACCACGGACGGACTGGTGGAGTCCGCCGACGCCGACATCGACGACGGCATGGACCGGCTCGCCCGCGAACTCGCCGCCGCGGACCCCGGCCATCTCGGCCTGGTCGCCGACGCCCTGCTCACCGGCGCGCACCGCGCCGACGACGTCGCCCTGCTCCTGATGCGCTACGACGGCATGGCCGTGCGCGCGCTGCGCGAGAGCTGGACCGTGTGGCGGGTGCCGGAGGCCGCGCGGCACGCCCGCCGTTTCGTCCGACGCACCCTGCGCTCCTGGGGCGTGTCCCCGGACACCGAGGACGCGGCCCTCCTGATCGTCTCCGAACTGGTCACGAACGCCCTCGTGCACACCGACGGCCAGGTCCGCCTCGACCTCAGCCTGGTCAACCACCGGCTGCGGCTCGCCGTCGCCGACGCCTCACCCCGCAGCCCCGTCAAACCCACCAGCATCGGCTGGGAGGCCACCGGCGGGCGCGGCATCCTGCTCGTGGAGGCGGTGTCGGCGGCCTGGGGGACGGTCCCGGTCAGCGGCGGCAAGCAGGTGTGGGCCGATCTGGCGCCGGACACCTGACCGATCCCCCTCCCGCGGTCACCGCGCCCCTGCGACCCGCCACTCGGGTACCGGTCGATCCCCGTCCCGGCAGGTCGGAGCGGTCGGATCGCGGCGCGTGCCTAGGGTCGGGCGCTGTGGCACACACCTTCGAAGAACTGGTGCAGAAGCAGCGTGCGGCCGACGCGGCGCACGCCACGGTCGAGGAACTGCGGGAGGCGTACGGGCCGCCGGCCGAGCGGGGCATGACGGGCGCTCAGTCGGGCACCTACGAGACGGCCCTGCGCGCCTGGCGGGACCTGGCCCGGGACGTGCAGACCGCATTGACCGAGTACGCCCGGGAGACCGGCCGGACACGCGCCGAGGTGGAGGCGGAGGTGGAGCGGGAGGCGGAGTCCCCCGCGGGGGAGGACACCTGAGCGGTCCGCCCGTCAAGCGTGGGTCTTGGCCAGCAGCTCCAGGACCTCCGCCGTCGTGCCGCTCTCGCCGAGCCTCGGGAAGATCCGCTCGACGCTGCCCCGGTGCGCCTCCACATCGCTGTCGGACATGGCGTCCGTGGCGAGGGTGACGTGGTAGCCGTGGGCGTAGGCGTCCCGCGCGGTGGACTCCACACCGATGCTGGTGGCGACGCCGGTCAGCACGATCTGGGTGATGCCGCGGCGGCGCAGCTGGACCTCCAGGTCGGTGCCGTGGAAGGCGCTCCAGTTGTGCTTGGTGACGACGATGTCGCCGGGGTGGCCGGACAGCTCGTCGACGATGACGTCCCAGCCCTCCGGGAAGGCCAGACCGCGCGGCTGGCGCTCGGTGCGGCCCGGGACGGCGTCCGCCCAGTCGGCCGCGAAGGAGACCCGCACCAGGACCACGGGAAGGCCGTGGGCCCGGAAGGCGTCGGCGAGTCCGACGGTGCGGGCCACCACGTCCGAGGCGGGGTACGGCTGGGTGGGCATGCCCACGATGCCGCGCTGCAGGTCGATCACGACGAGGGCGGTCCGAGGGTCGAGCGTGGTGAGGGACATGCGTGGATCAGGCCTTTCGGGGGAGTGGGGGAGAACCGGCCGGGGGACGGCCGGGGGGATCACCGCCGGCAGCGGTACGGCGCCGGCGCGCATGGGCAGAACCGGGCCGCCGTGGCGCGGGGCGGGCCGGACGGCCCGCCCCGGTGCGCGCGACGGCGAACCGGCCTCGGTGTCACGGCTGCGAGAGGCGTTCCATCAGTTCCATTGCCTTGAGGACGGTCTGCCGTTCCTCCTCGGTGTACCGGTCCTGGAAGGCGCGGGCCAGCCACTCCTCGCGCAGCTGCTTGTTGCCCTCGACGCGGGCCCGGCCCGCGTCGGTGAGGGTGACCAGCTGGCGGCGGCCGTCCTCGGGGTCCGGGGACCGGCGGATGAGCCCGTGCTGGTCGAGTCCGGCCAGCGTGGTCGCCATCGACTGCGGACGCACCCCTTCCGCGGCGGCCAGCGCGCTGGCCGTGGCCGCCCCGTGCTTGCCGACCAGTGAGAGCGCCGACTCCTGCGAGGGGGTCAGATCGGCGTCCTGCGCGACCTCGCGGATACGACGCCGCAGCCGGCTGAACACCACGCGCAGCTCGCGGGCGGCGCGATCGGCGGAATCCGAGATGCGTGCCATGCCGGTCACCCTAGGTCGGTCAGATGGGACTGTCCAGCTGAGGCTGTTCAGTTTTACCTGAAGATTATTCCGGGGTTCCGCGCCACCCCGGACGGGCGGCACTGATTCGCTGGGAGCGTGCGCCTGCTCCTGATGTCCGACACCCACCTGCCCAAGCGCGCCAAGAGGGCACCCAGCGCAGTGCCTTGCTCCACGCGGACGGCTGGCACGACCAGCATCTGCACGCGCGGGTGGCGGGGGACGCCTGAGAGCACGCGGCCGGGGGACGGTTCCAGGGGCGCGGTTCGCGTGGTGCGGGTCCTCTACCGGCGCGAGCGGCCGGCTCGGTGTGCGCGCCTCCGGCGGCGCAGGCGCGCCACCACCACGGCCAGTACGGCGACCACCGCCGCGGCGCCCGCCGCCCGCTTGGCCACCGGCAACCCGGCCGTCCGCAGGAGGTCGAGCGGTTCCGGCTCCTCTGGTTCTTCCGTTCGGGGGGGTGTCGGCTGCGCCCGGTCGGCGTGCTCCCGCGCCTCTCCCCGCTCCATCTCCGGTGCCTGCGCAGGTTGCTCGGCCAGTCGCTGTTCGAGGCATGCCGCGAACTGGCCCACCAGCCGGTCACCGACCTCCGCCAGTACCCCGCGCCCGAACTGCGCCGGACGACCGGTCACCGTCAGGTCGGTGCGTACCGACACGGCCGTACCGCCGTCGCGCTCGCTCAGCGTGCCGGTGACCGTCGCGCGGGCCGTGCCCTGGCCCCGGGCCTCCCGGCCGTTCGCCTGGAGGACCAGCCGGTGGGCCGTCTCGTCCTGTTCCTCGAAGACCGCGGTGCCCCGGTAGGTGAGGGTGACCGGGCCGAGCTTCACCTTGACCGAGCCGGTCACGGTCTTGCCGTCGTACTCCTCCACCGTCGCGCCCGGCAGACACGGTGCGACGCGTTCGATGTCGAGGAGGGCGTGCCAGGCGTCGTCGACCTGGACGGGGACGGTGAACTCGTGGTGCAGTTCCATGACTTCCTCCTCGTGCTCAGGCGGTGGCGGGTGGATGGATGGCTCCGCTGGTGGCGGTCAGCGGCGTTCCGCTGCCGCCCCAGCGCAGGGCGACGATCTCGGCGGCCACGGACACCGCGACCTCCTCCGGCGTACGGGCCCCGAGGTCCAGCCCGAGCGGGGAGCGCAGCCGGGACAGCTCGGCCTCGGTCAGGCCGGCCTCGGCCAGCCGTTCGCGCCGTTCGTCGTGCGTGCGGCGGCTGCCCATCGCCCCGATGTACGCGGCCGGCCGGCGCAGCGCCTCCTCCAGGAGCGGGGCGTCGAACTTCGGGTCGTGGGTGAGGACACAGATGACCGTGCGCTCGTCGGTGTCCGTGCCGGCGAGGTAGCGGTGCGGCCAGTCGACGACGACCTCCACGCCCTCCGGGAACCGCTTGGGTGTGGCGAAGACGGGGCGGGCGTCGCACACGGTGACCCGGTAGCCGAGGAAGTCGCCGATGCGGGCCACCGCGGCCGCGTAGTCGATCGCACCGAAGACGAGCATGCGCGGGGGCGGCGCGAAGGACTGCAGGAACACCGTGACGGCGTCCTCGCGGCGCTCCCCGTGGGGTCCGTAGTGCCTCAGGACCGAGGCGCCGAGGGCGAGTTCGCCGCGTGCGTCCGCGCTGACGGCGACATCCAGGCCGGCCGTGCCGAGCGTGCCGGCCACACTGTCCGGCCAGACCGCGAGCATGGCCCCGCGCGGGGCGGGCCCGTCGACCACCGTGGCCATGGTCACCGGCTCGCCCGCGGCGACCGCCGTGGCGAGCGCGCCGAACGCCGGGTCCGACTCGGGCGTCACGGGCCGCACCAGCAGGGTCATCTCGCCGCCGCAGGTGAGCCCGACCGCGAACGCGTCCTCGTCGCTGTAACCGAAGGTCTCCAACCGTGCTTCGCCGCTCGCCACCACCTCCTGCGCCAGCTCGAACACCGCACCCTCGACACAGCCCCCGGACACGCTCCCCACGACTTCGTCGTCCGGCCCCACGGCCATGGCGGCGCCGGGCCCGCGCGGCGCGCTGCGGCTGACCGCGACGACCATGGCCAGCCCGAACGGGACCGAGGCCCCGTACCACCGTTCCAACGCCGGCAGAATCTCACGCACGGTCCGCTCCTTCCACGCCGTCCGTACCGACCCGATCGACACCCACCGTTTCGGCCTCCGCCCCGCGCACCACCGCCGCCAGTCGTTCCAGTGCCGCCAGGCTGTGGCCCTCCACGAAGCTGTCCACGCTCGGCAGGGCGGCGGCCATTCCCGCGGCGAGGGGTGCGTAACCAGGGCGGGCCTTGCGGGGGTTCGCCCAGACGACCTGGTGGGCCAGGGCGTGCAGGCGGCGCATCTGGGCGGCGAGCAGTTCCGGGTCGCCGCGTTCCCAGCCGTCCGAGAGGATCACGACGATCGCGCCGCGCGCCATGCCGCGTTGACCCCAGCGGCCGAGGAACTCCCGCAGGAGTTCGCCCAGTCGGGTGCCGCCGCGCCAGTCCGGCACGGTCGCCGCAAGTGCCGTCATCGCCAGGTCCGGGTCGCGGTGCGTGAGTTCGCGGGTCACCCGGGTCAGCCGGGTGCCGATGGTGAACACCTCCGTTCGGCCCCCGCGCACCGCCGCGTGCGCGAACCGCAGCAGCGCGTCGGCGTACGGCGCCATCGAACCGCTCACGTCGACGAGCAGTACGACCCGGCGAGGCCGCTCCACGCGCGTGTGCCGAAGGAGCAGGGCCGGTTCGCCGCCGCGCCGCAGCAACTCCCGTACCGTGCGGCGCGGATCGACCCGCCCGCGCCGGGCGGGCCCGCGCCGCGCCGAGCGGCGGGTCTGTCCGTGCAGTCCGAACGCGGCCAGCAGACGGCGCAGTTGGGCCCGTTCGGCGGGGTCCAGTTCGGCGACGTCCCGGTGCCGCAGCACCTCGGCCCGGCTGGCCAGCGTGGCGGTGGGCGGGCCCGGGGGCTCGTTCTCTCCGGGCGCCCGTGGTCCGGACGACGCCTCCCGTACGACCATCGGACGGCGCCGGGGCGGAGGAGCCGTACGCACCACGCGCGGGGCGCGGTCGCCGCTCGGTCCGAAGTAGGCGGCGAACACGCGCTCGTACCGCTCCAGGTCGTCGTGCCCTGCGCACAGCGTCGCACGCCCCGCCCAGTACACGTCGGCCCGCATCCCGGGCCGCAGCACATCGACGGCGCGCAGAAAGGCGTGCACCCGTTCGGCACCGGCGTCCAGCCCGGCCGCCCGCAACGCCCGTACGAATCCGAGCAGTACGGCATCCGCGCCGAGGGAGGCCGCCGCCGCGTCGGGAGGCAGCGCCCCGTTTCCCGTCGTACGCATCCCTCTCACGTCCCTCGGGCCGCCAGGACCGCCGTGAGGTCGAGTCCCCGCGCCCGGTCCGTGTCCTCCCGGTACTTCAGGACCGAACCGAGTGTCGCCACGGCCAGTTCCGCGTCGACCTCGTTCGCGCCCAGGGCGTCCAGGGCCTGCGCCCAGTCGATCGTCTCGGCGACACCGGGCGGCTTGACCAGGTCCGCGCCCCGCAGGGCCTGCACGAGCGCCGTGACCTGTTCGGCCAGCCGCGCGGACACCTGCGGCAACCGGCTGCGCACGATGGCCAGTTCGCGGGCGAAGGAGGGGTGGTCGAACCAGTGGTACAGGCACCGCCGCTTCAGCGCGTCGTGCACCTCGCGGGTCCGGTTCGAGGTCAGCACGACCACCGGCGGCTCCTCGGCACGCAGCGTGCCCAGTTCCGGGATCGTGACCGAGTACTCGGACAGCAGCTCCAGCAGGAACGCCTCGAACTCGTCGTCGGCGCGGTCGATCTCGTCGACCAGCAGCACCGACGGCTGCGTCTGAAGGGCGCGCAGCAGCGGCCGGGCGATGAGGAAACGCCGGTCGTACAGTTCGCTCTCCAGCCGGTCGGCGTCCTGCACGCCGGCCGCCTCCGCGGCCCTGAGGTGCAGCAGCTGGCGCGGGAAGTCCCAGTCGTACAGGGCCTGGGAGGCGTCGATGCCCTCGTGGCACTGGAGCCGGATCAACGGGGCGCCGAGCACCTCGGCGAGGGCCGTCGCGAGCGCGGTCTTGCCCACGCCCGCGTCGCCCTCGCAGAAGAGCGGCCGGTGCAGCCGCAGGGCCAGGAAGCAGGTGACGGCCAGCCCTTCGTCGACGAGATACCCCGTCTTCTCCAGGCGGGCCCGCACCTGTTCCGGGCCGTCCATCGCGGTGATCGGCACTCACCCCATTCCTGCGGCGGTCAGCACCGCGCGCTCGGTCAGCACACGCGCGAGGTGTTCCCGGTACTCGGGCGAGGCGGACAGGTCCTGCGACGGCTGGGTGCCCTCGGCCGCGGCCTCGGCGGCCCGCGCGACGGCTCCCGGACCGTCGGCGCCGACGAGCGCCTCCTCCGTGAGGGTGGCCCGCAGCGGGATCGAGCCCATGTTGGTCAGTGCGATGCGCGCCTCCGCGATGCCCCCGTCGTCCCGCCGCACCAGGGCGGCCACGCCGACGATCGCCCAGGCCTGGGCGACCCGGTGGAACTTCTCGTAGTGGAAGCTCCAGGCGTCCGACTTGGGGATGCGCACCTCCACCAGCAGTTCGTAGGGCGCCAGCACCGACTGGAGGTAGTCGACGAAGAACTCCCGGGCCGGGATCCTGCGCCGGCCCTCCGGCCCGGCGGCGACCAGTTCGGCGTCCAGG
This sequence comes from Streptomyces sp. NPDC002520, assembly GCF_053595235.1. Classification (NCBI taxonomy): domain Bacteria; kingdom Bacillati; phylum Actinomycetota; class Actinomycetes; order Kitasatosporales; family Streptomycetaceae; genus Streptomyces; species Streptomyces sp. NPDC002520. Next base: position 81,193 of record NZ_JBSFXG010000008.1, read on the forward strand.
GCCAGCATCACGGCAGGCAGGTCCCCGGCCGGGTCGGCGTGCGCGAGGGAGCCGCCGAGGGTGCCCCGGTGCCGTACGGCGGGGTCGGCGACCGTGGCCGTCGCCTGTGCCAGCAGACCGGCGTGCCGGCGCACCAGCGGGGCGCGGAGCACGGCGTGGTGGGTGGTCATCGCGCCGATGACGAGCGTGTCGCCGTCCTCGCGGACCCCGCGCAGCTCCTGGATCCGGCCCACGTCCACGACGAGTTCCGGGAAGGCCAGCCGCAGTCGCAGCAGCGGCAGCAGGCTCTGCCCGCCGGCCAGCACCTTCGCGTCCTCGCCGGCGTCCGAGAGGATCCGTACCGCCTCGTCCACGCTCGCCGGGCGCGCGTACTCGAATGCGGGAGGAATCATGCCGAGGCCTCCTTCCCGGCCCGACCGGACCCACCGGTCCCGCCACTGCCCCCGGTCCCGCCCGACCGCGCCGACCGGATCGTCTCCCACACCCGCTGCGGCGAGCACGGCATCCGCACGTCCCGCACCCCGAGCGGTCTGAGCGCGTCCACGACGGCGTTCACGACGGCCGGCGTCGACGCGATCGCCCCGGCCTCCCCGACCCCCTTGACCCCCAGGGAGTTGGACACTGCGGGCGTCTCGGTCCGGTCGGTCACGAAGTCCGGCAGGTCCGCCGCGGACGGCACGAGATAGTCGGCCATGGTGCCGGAGACGAGGTTGCCCTCGTCGTCGTACACGGCCTCCTCGTACAGCGCCTGCGCGATGCCCTGGGCGAGCCCGCCGTGCACCTGGCCCTCGACGATCATCGGGTTGACGACCCGGCCGACGTCGTCGACGCAGACGTACGACCGGATCCGCGTCCGCCCGGTCTCCGTGTCGACCTCGACCGCGCACAGGTGGGTGCCGTGCGGGAACGAGAAGTTCTCCGGGTCCACGAGGTGACCGGCGTTGATGGTGGGCTCCATGCCGTCGGGCAGGTCGTGCGAGGTGAACGCCTCGAAGGCGATCTCCTGGATGGTCCTGCGCGCCTCCGGGGAGCCCTTCACGGAGAACACGCCCTGCGTGAACTCCAGGTCCTGCTCGCTCGCCTCCAGCAGGTGGGCCGCGACCCTGCGGGCCCTGTCGACCACCTTCGTCGCCGCCCGGAACACGGCCTCGCCGCCCACGACCAGCGACCGCGAGCCGTAGGTGTCCATGCCCTGCGGAGCCGCCAGGGTGTCGCCGTGCACCACCTCGACGTCCTCGAACGGCACGCCCAGCACGTCGGCCGCGATCTGGCTCCAGCAGGTCACATGGCCCTGCCCGTGCGGGCTGGTGCCGGTGACGACCTCGACCTTGCCGGTGGGCAGCATCCGGATGCTCGCCGCCTCCCAGCCGCCGGCCGTGTACCCGAGGTCGCGCAGCACCCGGCTCGGCGCCAGACCGCACATCTCGGTGAACGTCGACACCCCGATGCCGAGGCGGACCGGGTCGCCGCGCTCGTTGCGCTTCTGCTGCTCCGCGCGCAGGTCGTCGTACCCGAACAGGGCCAGGGCCTTGTCCGTCGCCGCCTCGTAGTTGCCGGTGTCGTAGGTCAGTCCGGCGACCGTGGTGTACGGGAACTCCTCGTGCCGGATCCAGTTCCGGCGCCGCACCTCGAACGGGTCCAGGCCGAGTTCGGCGGCCAGATCGTCCATGATCCGCTCGATGGCGAAGGTGGCCTCCGGGCGTCCGGCGCCGCGGTAGGCGTCGGTGGGGGTACGGGTGGTGAACACGCCCGTGCAGGTGAAGTCGTAGGCGTCCATCTTGTAGATCCCCGGGTACATGAAGGCACCGAGGAGCGGGACACCCGGGGTGACCAGCATCAGGTACGCGCCCATGTCGGCGAGCAGGTCCACCTTCAGACCGAGCAGCCGGCCCTCCCGGGTGGCGGCCACCTCGACGTCCTGGATCATGCCGCGGCCGTGGTGGGTCGCGAGGTAGCCCTCGGAGCGGGACTCGGTCCACTTCACCGGCCGGCCCAGCCGGCGGGCCACCGCGACGGCCAGCGCCTCCTCGCCGTAGACCTGGAGCTTCGAGCCGAAGCCGCCGCCCACGTCCGGGGCGATCACCCGGAGCTTCTGCTCGGGGACCCCGGTGACCATCGCGAGCATGATCCGCAGGATGTGCGGGATCTGCGTCGCCGAGTAGACGGTGTACTCGCCGGAGGCGGGGAGCGGGGTGACGACGACCGCGCGCGGCTCCATGGCGTTGGGGATCAGCCGCTGCTGGTGATAGCGCCGCCTGATCGTGACGTCGGCGCGCTCACGGACGGAGTCGAAGCTCTCGCCGGTCGCCAGCGGCCACACGTAGCAGCGGTTGGTGCCCTTGTCGGCGTGGACCAGCGGGGAGTCCTCGGCCAGGGCGGCCTCCAGGTCGAGCACCGGGGGCAGCGGCTCGTAGTCGACCTCGATCGCCTCCAGCGCGTCCGCCGCCGCGTACCGGTCGCGGGCCACGACGACCGCCACCGGGTCACCCGCGTAGCGGACCTCGTCGACGGCGACCGGCGGATGGTCGGGCAGCACCATGTCCTCGGTCACCGGCCAGCCGCAGGGCAGCGAGCCGAGCCCCTCGGCGAGGTCGGCGCCGCTGAACGCCGCGACGACACCGGGGCGTTCCAGAGCCGGGGAGACGTCGACGCGGACGATGCGGGCGTGGGCCATCGGACTGCGCAGGATGGCCAGGTGCAGCAGACCGGCGACCTGGATGTTGTCCGTCCAGTTGGTCTGGCCCGTGACCAGCCGGGCGTCCTCCTTGCGCAGCCGCGAGCGGCCGACCTCACGTTCCATGGCCTGATCGGTCATGAGGCGACCTCCTCGCCGACCTGCTGCCCGGAGGCGGCGAGCACCGCGCGGACGATGTTCTGGTAACCGGTGCACCGGCAGAGGTTTCCCTCCAGGGCCTCCCGGACCTCGTCGGCGGTGGGGAGGGGGTTCTCACGCAGCAGATCCCGTGCCGCCATGATCATCCCGGGGGTGCAGTAGCCGCACTGCAGACCGTGCCGCTCGTGGAAGGCCCGCTGGAGCGGCGACCACTCGCCGTTCTCGGCCAGCCCCTGGACGGTGGTCACCTCGCTCTCGTCCGCCTGCACCGCCAGGACCGAGCAGCTCTTGACGGTCGCCCCGTCGAGGTCGACCGTGCACGCTCCGCAGTTGGAGGTGTCGCAGCCGATCGGGGTGCCGGTGAGGCCGAGGCGGTCGCGCAGGTAGTGGACCAGAAGGAGCCGGGGCTCCACGTCGTCCTCGTACGTCGTGCCGTCCACGAGCACCTTGATATGGGTCATGGGCCCTCCAGACCGTGCGGGCAGGAGCGGGTGAGGTCAGTCGTGCGGGCGTGACGTAGGTCACTCTAGGGCGGCGTCCCGGAGGGGGCGAGTGGTGCGGCGGGCATTTGCTGAGCATTAATCCGTTGCTGCCACGGGGGCGACCCTGCTGCACTGCACGGGTACCGACGTCACCCGGAGAGGACCTCAGATGCGCACTGCGTGCATGTCCACCCAGGAAGGAATCCCACCCATGCCGAAGGACATCACGCTCAGTGCACCTGCTCAACCTCGGAATCCTCGCCCACGTCGACGCCGGTAAGACCAGCCTGACCGAACGGCTGCTGCACTGCGCCGGGGTCACCGACGAGATCGGCAGCGTCGACGCCGGCAACACCCGCACGGACACCCTCGCGCTGGAGCGGCGGCGCGGCATCACCATCAAGTCGGCGGTCGTCTCCTTCCCGCTCGACTCGGTGACCGTCAACCTCATCGACACCCCCGGTCACCCCGACTTCATCGCCGAGGTGGAACGGGTGCTCGGCGTGCTCGACGGCGCCGTCCTGGTCGTCTCGGCCGTCGAGGGCGTCCAGGCACAGACCCGGATCCTCATGCGCACCCTGCGCCGGCTGCGCATCCCCACCCTCGTCCTCGTCAACAAGATCGACCGGCGCGGCGCCCGCGAGCAGGACCTGCTCCGCGAGATGGTCCGCAGGCTCGCGGTACCGCTCGTGCCGATGGGGACGACGGCCGGACTCGGATCACGTGCGGCCCGCTTCGTCCCCGGACTCGGCCCGTCCGCACTCGACGCGCTCGCCGACCACGACGACGCCCTGCTCACCGCCTACGTCAACGGCGGCGTGTCCGGCCGGCGCCTGCGCGCCGCCCTGGCACGGCAGACCCGCGCGGCACTGGTTCATCCGGTGTACTTCGGCTCGGCCGTCACCGGAGCCGGCGTCACCGAGCTGATCACCGGCATCGAGCGGCTCCTGCCCACCGCCGACGGCGACCCGGACGGCCCGCTGTCCGGCACGGTGTTCAAGGTCGAACGCGGCCCGGCCGGCGAGAAGGTCGCCTACGCCCGGATCTTCTCCGGCACCCTGCGCGTACGGGACCGGATCCCGTTCGGGGACGGCCGCGCGGCGGACGGGAACGGCACTTCGCCGTTCGGCAGCGGTCGCATGGCCTCCGGCGACGGCCGGATGGCGCCGGGGGACGGCCGCGTGGCCTCCGGCAGCGGTCGCACGGCGAGGGGGGATTGCCGCACAGCGTCGGAAGACGGCCGTGCCGAGGGCCGGGTCACGGCGCTCACCGTCTTCGACCAGGGCACGGACCCGCGCCGGGACAGCGTGGTCGCCGGCCGGATCGCCAAGGTGTGGGGGCTCGGCGGCGTCCGCGTCGGCGACCCGCTCGGCCTGCCTGGACGAGCGTACGAGCACCACTTCGCACCGCCCACCCTGGAGACCGTCGTCGTCCCCGGCCCCGGCACCGACCGGCGCTCCCTGCACCTCGCGCTCACTCAGCTGGCCGAACAGGACCCGCTCATCGGCGTCCGCCACGACGAGCTGCGCGGGGAGACCTCCGTGTCCCTGTACGGCGAGGTGCAGAAGGAGGTCGTCCAGGCCACCCTCGCCGACGAGTACGGCCTGGACGTCACCTTCCGGGAGACCACCACCCTGTGCATCGAACGGCCCGCCGGCAGCGGGCAGGCCGTGGAGTTCAACAAGAAGGACCCCAATCCCTTCCTCGCCACGGTCGGCCTGCGCGTCGACCCCGCTCCGGTCGGCGCAGGCGTGGACTTCCGACTGGAGGTGGAGCTGGGGTCGATGCCGTACGCCTTCTTCAAGGCGGTCGAGGACACGGTGCGCGAGACGCTCGGACAGGGGCCGCACGGCTGGCAGGTCACCGACTGCACGGTCACCATGACCCACTCCGGCTACTCGCCCCGGCAGAGCCACGCCCACCAGGGTTTCGACAAGAGCATGTCGAGCACCGGCTACGACTTCCGGGGCCTGACCCCACTCGTCCTGATCGAGGCGCTGCGGCGCGCGGGCACCCGGGTCCACGAGCCCATGCACCGCTTCCGTGTCGAGGCGCCGGCGGACACGCTGGGCGCGCTGCTGCCGGTGCTGGCCAAGCTGGGCGCCGTACCGCGTACGACCGTGGCGCGCGGCTCGCTCTGCGTCCTGGAGGGTGCGATGCCGGCCGCCCGGGTGCACGAACTGGAGGAGCGGCTGCCGGGGTTGACGCGGGGCGAGGGCGAGCTGGAGAGCGCCTTCGACGACTACGCGCCGGTCACCCGCACTCCGGTCCCCGAGCGGCCGCGCACCGACCACAACCCGCTCAACCGGAAGGAGTACCTGCTGAACGTGACGAGCAGGGTGGGTGGTTGAGGAAACAGCACCGAAGGCCGGACGGCCGGTGCCCGTTCCACGGGCCCCGGCCGTCCGGCCTTCGGCGATCCGAGACGCCGGCCTAGCTGTTGATCGCACCCGGAAGCGGTGTGTTCAACTGGTTCCAGGAGGCGGCACAGGTGAGTGATGCCGGTGTCGGGTCACCCAGGAGCTGGACCTGGGTGCAGTCGATTTCCCAGACCTGCCCCGTGGTGGTGACGACATCGATCGTGATGGGGTCGCTCTGGGCGTGCTGGTTGACGGACACGCCACAGGGGACACCGGCGGCGCCGCCCGAGGGGTAGAACAACCGGCCGCTGAGGTCGGTCCACCTCAACGTGTGGTCCACGTTGGTCCGGGTGTCACGGATTCCGGCGTACGTGATCCCGCCGGTCAACGCTCCTCGGAGCTCGAAGTTGGACGAGTCCTGTGTCGCGTCGATGTCGGAACACGGCCCGGTCGAGCCGGTCGCGCCGGTCGGGCCGGTGGGGCCGGTGGGGCCGGTCGCGCCGTTCTTTCCGTTCCCTCCGGTCGGGCCGGTGGGGCCGGTGGCTCCGGTCGCGCCGTTCTCTCCGTTTTCGCCGGTGGGGCCGGTGGGGCCGGTCGCGCCGGTCTCTCCGGCCGGGCCGGTCGGGCCGGTGGGGCCGGTCTTGCCTCTCGGGCCGGTCGGGCCGGTCGGCCCCGTGCAGCCGCGCTCGCCGCCGCCGCCACCGCCGAGCTCGGCCGAACGGTGACTCGACTTGCACTTGTCGCCGCCGCCCTGGACGGATCCGTGGCTCGACATGTTCTGTGCGGCCGCCGCGGCGGGGCCGACCAGGCCCACTGCCATGACCACCGTGAACGAGGCCAGCGTACCTGCCTTCTTGAAGCTGGTTCGCGCCAGCGGCCCCAGCAGCCGGGCCGTCCTGTTCTCAGGACTCATGCATGTGCTCCTTGCGCGTATCGGGTCGGGTGATGGCCGATGCCATGGAGCGAGATTGACTCAGTTGCACCGACCGAATCCATCCAACGCGCAAGAAAACGCCCAAATATCTACAAGGCGGACTATTAAGCACATTTCGATACTAACCAGCGGATGGGCCGCTCCAGTCGGCCGGTACGTGGCCCAGCCGTACACGTTGCGGGTGGTCTCCGACCGGCACGGACACCACCTTCTCGCCGGTCGCGAAGTCGATCGCCGTGACCTGGTCGGCGCCGCTCTCGGAGACGACGCAGTCCTTGCCGTCACCGCTGACCGTGGCCCAGTACGGCTTGGACGTGGTGATCAGCGGGCCCTCCTGGAGGGAGGCGCGGTCGACCACGGTGGCGTAGTCGTCCATGGTGCCCGCGACGCACAGCTTGGTGCCCGCGGGGTTCATCGACAGGCCGTGGTGGCGTGAGTCGTTGACCCAGGTGGTGCGGTCCTCGCTGGTGGCCGGGTTCTTCGGCAGCGTCTTCATCCTGGTGATCTTGTCGGCGGCGACGTCGTACTCCAGGAAGCCGTTGAAGAACGACACCTGGAAGTACAGCTTCGACTCGTCGGGGGAGAAGACGGCCGGGCGCACCGCGTCGGAGAAGTTCTTCAGCCCGAAGGCGTCCAGCCGCTGACGCATGTCGATGACCTTGACCTCCCTGTACGTCGTCGCGTCCACGACCGTGATGTGCCGGTCGCCCTTGGTCCAGTCCCAAACGGGGTCGTCGAGGGCGGTGTTGACGTCCCCGATGGACATGTTCCAGATGTACTTGCCGTCCTTGGTGAAGATGTTCTCGTGCGGCTTGTCGCCGGTCGCGAACGACCCCAGCTGCTTGCCGGTGTCGATGTCCAGCACGTGCACGGTGTTCGCCGTCGACGCGGAGACGGCGACGCGGGTGCCGTCGGGTGAGACCGCCATGTGGTCGGCGCGGTAACCGGCCACGGGGAAGCGCCAGTTGAGCTTTCCGGTGGCGAGGTCGATCGAGACGACGTCGGCGAAGCTCGGCCGGGAGACCACCACCGATCTGCCGTCCGGAGTGGAGTACATGTCGTCGGCGAACTGGTCGTGCCCCTCGCCGACGCTGTTGCGGATCGCCATGAAGTAGATCCACTTGACGGGATCCGCGTTGATCTCCGCCATCCGCCGGTCCTTGTCCGGGATGACGTCGACCCGGCCGACCTTCGCGAAGTCGCCGGAGGACTTGATGACATCGGCGGTGCCGTCCCAGTTGTTGCCGACGAACAGCACCTCGCGCAGGCCCGAGGCGTCGGACGCGGTGGGGGAGGCTGCGGAGGCGGCGGTCGCCGGGCCGACGACGGTCAGCAGGAGGGCGGCGGCCACGGAGCAGAGGTGCCTGGTTCTGGAGGCAGGCATGACTGCTCTCCTTCCTCGGGGGAATCTGAACACGGACGCTTTCACAGTGAACTTACTGAAAAGTAAGGAGGGGACGGCCTTCTCGACAAGACGTGTGCACGACAAGATTGGGGCGTTGGGGCGTTGGGGCGTTGGGGCGTTGGGGCATTGGGGCATCGGGGCGGGACGGAGGGGGATGCGTGACGGGCAGGCTCAGGGCGCCGACGGGCCGCTACGGCGGCAGGTCCGCCGAGGAGCGGCAGGCCGAGAGGCGCCGCCGCTTCCTGGCCGCGGCGCTCCGCCTGTTCGGCGACACCCCGGGCTTCCGCGCCACCACGGTCGCCGCGCTGAGCCAGGCCGCCGGCCTGTCCACCCGCCAGTTCTACGAGGAGTTCCGCACCCTGGAGGACGTCCTCGCCGCGCTGCACCTGGAGGTCAACGGCTGGGCGGAACAGGCCGTGCTGGACGCGCTCGCGGCGGCCGAGGGGCTGCCGCTGGCCGAACGCGTCGCCGCGCTGTTCCATGCCTACGCCCGGGACGTCACCTCCGACCCGCGCCGCATCCGCATCGCCTTCGTGGAGATCATCGGCGTCAGCCCCCGCCTGGAGGAGCAGCGGCTGGCCCGCCGGGCCCGCTGGGTCGACCTGATCCGCTCCGAGGCCGACGCGGCCGTGGCCCGCGGCGAGGCGGCCCCGCGCGACTACCGGCTCGCGGCCACGGCCTTTATCGGCAGCGTCAACGGCCTGCTGCACGACTGGAGCGCCGGCTGGGTGGACGCGAGCCTCGACGAGGTCGTCGACGAACTCGTGCGGCAGCTGCTCGGCACGCTCCGGCCCGAGGGGTGGCGTCCGGAGGCCGGCTGAGGATCCCGCCGCACCGGATCACCCCGGGCCTGCGACCGTACGACCGCCGATGGCGGGAAGCGCTCGGCGCGCGCGATCGGCCCAGAGCTGGTGTGCTGGACCGAGTGGCCTGTGAGGGGCCGCCGAAGGATCTTCGTACCGTTTCCCGGAGAGACGCATGCCTACCTATCGAGTCGCGCAGGTGACCGCCCCCGGCGGATCGTTCGAACTGGTCGAGCGAGAGGTGCCCCGGCCGGCACGCGGAGAGGTGAGGATCGCCGTGGAGGCCTGCGGGATCTGCCACAGCGACGCCATGTTCGTGAACGGGGCACTGCCGGGCGTGACGTTCCCGGACGTACCCGGGCACGAGGTCGCCGGACGCATCGAGGAACTGGGCGAAGGGGTGGCGGAGCGGGGCTGGCAGGCCGGTGACCGGGTGACGGTCGGCTGGTTCGGCGGCAGTTGCGGCTACTGCAGGCAGTGCCGCAAGGGCGACTTCATCGTGTGCGAACGCCTGAAGGTTCCCGGGTGGTCGTACGACGGCGGCTTCGCCGAGAAGATGATCGCGCCCTGCGACGCCCTGGCCCGCATCCCCGACGCGCTGTCCGCGGTCGACGCCGGGCCCATGGCCTGCGCGGGCGTCACCACGTTCAACGGGCTGCGGCGCAGCTCCGCCGAGCCGGGCGACCGGGTCGCCGTCCTCGGCCTCGGCGGCCTGGGGCACCTCGGCGTGCAGTACGCGGTCGCGATGGGCTTCGAGACCGTGGCGATCGCCCGCGGCCCCGAGAAGGCCGACTTCGCGAAGCAGCTCGGCGCCCACCACTACGTCGACAGCACCTCCGGCACCCCCGTCGCCGAGTCACTGCAGGCGCTCGGCGGCGTCGATGTCGTCCTGGCCACCGCGGGCAACGCCCAGGCCATCAGCGCCACCGTGGACGGCCTGGCGCCCCGCGGAGAACTGGTCGCCATCGGGGCCGACGTCGAACCGATGGCCATCTCCCCGGTTCAACTGCTCCTGACGGGCCGCAAGGTCGTCGGTCACCCGTCCGGTACCGCCCAGGACGTGCAGGACACCCTGGAGTTCAGCGCCCTGCACAACATCCGCCCGATCACCGAGACCGTGCCGCTGGAGCGCGCGGGGGAGGCCTACGACAAGATGATGGCCGGCAAGGCCCGCTTCCGGATGGTCATCACCAACGGCTGAGCCTCAGCCGCCCGGCGCGTCCAGCGCTGTGCGCCGTACGACGGCCGGCGCCACGAGCCGGGCGGACCGGAACGCCTCGTCGAGGGATCACACGCCGAGCTGCCGGGCGGCGGCGGTCACGGTCTGTTCCAGCAGCGTCGCGATCGTCATCGGGCCGACGCCGCCCGGCACCGGCGTGATCAGCGAGGCCCGCTCCACCGCCGAGTCGAAGTCGACGTCGCCGACGTTCCCCGGGTTGTAACCGGCGTCGATCACCACCGCGCCCGGCTTGACGTCCCCTCCCCGGATCAGCCGCGGCCGGCCCACGGCGGCGACCACGATGTCCGCCTCGCGGACCGCGGCCGACAGGTCGACGGTGTGCGAGTGGCAGTACGTCACCGTCGCGTCCCGGCCCAGGAGCAGCATGCCCACCGGCTTGCCGAGGATCGCGCTGCGGCCCACCACCACGGCCCGCTTCCCGGCCGGGTCGACGCCGTACTCGTCGAGCAGCCGCATGATGCCGCCCGGAGTGCAGGAGACGAAGCCCGGCAGGCCGAAACTCATCGTGGCGAAGGACGCGAAGGTGACCCCGTCGACGTCCTTGTGCGGGGCGATCGCCTCGAACGCGGCCCGCTCGTCGATGTGGTCGCCCACCGGGTGCTGGAGCAGGATGCCGTGCACCGTCGGGTCGTCCGACAACTCCCGCAGGGTGCCGACGAGTTCGGCGGTGGTCGTGGAGGCGGGCAGTGCCACGTGCCGGGACTCGATGCCCGCCTCGCGGCAGCGGTTCTGCTTCATGCGTACGTACGTCACGGACGCCGGGTCCTCGCCGACGAGCACCGTGGCCAGACAGGGCGCGCTGCCCGTCCGCTCGGTGAGATCGGCGGCCGTCTTCGCGGTCTCCTCGACGATGCGGCGGGCGAGGGCGGTGCCGTCCATGAGGCGGGCCTGAGTCATCTGCGCTCCTGAGCTGGTTGACCTTCATCGCCCAGGCGCGCGGCATCGACCGTGGACCGCTCCCCGGTGGTACTCCACCTCAGCGCCAGTCACGGCCCGCGTACAGGGTAACCGGGGCCCCGAGCCGCACCGACGCGGTGGGTGCGGCGCGGCTCACCGGGGCCGGCCGTGGCGCGTGCGCGCCGCACGCGGCACCGCCGGACGTGGCAGCGCGGGATGCGGCAACGCGGGCCGGGGCCGAGTGCGCGCCGCTGCCAGCATCGAACGAAGCAGAGCGGCGGTCGCGCGCAGACCTGCCGCGGAAACGGGGGCCGGTTGCCGGGGGCGGGACGGACGCGCCGCCCTTCCCAGCCTCGCCCGTGCCGAGAAGGTCCAGGTCAGCCGGGAGGTGACCTGGACCCTCGCGACCTTCCTCCCTACTCGTCCCATGCCTGGATCAGTATCTGTCGGGCGATCTTCCCGTTTTCCAGCGTGATCATCGACTCGGCGAGGACCCGGGTGCCGTCCTCGTACTCGCAGGACTCGGTGAAGGCGGCCCGGTTGCCCTCGATGACGCACTGGTCCAGGTGGTGTGTCATGTCGCGGCTGTAGAGGTCGTCGAGCAACTCCGCTATCTGGCCGCGGCCCTGAAGGATCTTGGGGTGGCTCGGCTGGCTGTCGCGGTCGATGATGAGGATCTCCGCCTTGTCCGCGTAGAGGGCGAGCAGCGTGTTCCCGGTATTGCCCTCTATGCCCCGGCGCAGTGTCTCGGTGTCGAAGGTGGAACCTGTCGCGGTGCCCATCGGGACCTCCTTCCGGCGCCCGCGGCCCGCCAGGGAGCGGACCGCACGGACCCCACCATCGAGCCTCCTCCGCCCCGACGGCCACGGCAAGCGCAGACGCCGTGCTCCGCCTCCCGGGTGAGCGCGGCCCGGGGCCCGTGTCCGTGCGGCGTCCGGCACCGTTGCTGAAGGCATGATCTCAACACGACGTATCGTCGCCGCAGTCGGTCTGGCCGTCGGTGTCACCGGTCTCGCGGCACCGATGGCGAACGCGGCCGACGCGGGCGCATCGAACACCGGGCAGATCAACCCGATGACCACGCTGGACTCGCTCGCCGTCAGCGACATCCCCGCCGAGCACAGGGCCCAGGTACCGACCGTCACCGAGCAGGTGCGCGGACTGGACCAGCTCGGCGGACTGAACCGGCTGAACGAACTCCACCAGCTCACCGACCTCGCCGCACCCGTGACCGGCCTGCTCCCCGCCGTCGAGGCCTGAGCCGGCAACGCACGTGAGTCGCCTGTGCAGGTGAGCCGCCCGCCCGCGTGAGCCGCCCGGGTTCGTGCTCCGGGCAGGTGCCTGATCCGCCCATGGATCCGAGGGCCGTCCCCGCCGGGACGGCCCTCACCGCTGTCCGGCCACGGCCACGGGCACGGCCAAGGCCGCGGTCCAGGCCAAGGTCAGGGCCCTGCCGGTGGTAGATGGAAAGATCAACTATTGACCCCGTGTCCATGTCCCTACTGATGGGTCGCGCGTAGGGTCGGCACCGTAGGCAATTCGACGAAGAGGGGCCAGGCACATGGCGCAGGAAGTACGCGGCGTGATCGCACCGGGCAAGGACGAACCCGTACGGGTCGAGACGATCGTGGTCCCGGATCCGGGGCCCGGCGAAGCCGTCGTACGTGTCCAGGCCTGCGGGGTCTGCCACACCGATCTGCACTACAAACAGGGCGGAATCTCCGACGACTTCCCCTTCCTGCTCGGCCACGAGGCCGCCGGTGTCGTGGAGTCGGTCGGCGAGGGCGTCACCGATGTGGCACCGGGTGACTTCGTCGTCCTCAACTGGCGTGCGGTGTGCGGGAACTGCCGGGCCTGTCTGCGCGGCCGGCCCTGGTACTGCTTCAACACCCACAACGCGAAGCAGAAGATGACCCTGGCCGCCACCGGTCAGGAACTCTCCCCGGCCCTGGGCATCGGCGCCTTCGCCGAGAAGACGCTCGTCGCGGCCGGCCAGTGCACCAAGGTGGACCCGGCCGTCTCCCCGGCCGTGGCCGGACTGCTCGGCTGCGGCGTGATGGCCGGCATCGGCGCCGCGATCAACACCGGGAACGTCGGCCGCGGCGACTCCGTCGCCGTCATCGGCTGCGGCGGCGTCGGCGACGCGGCCATCGCCGGATCGAACCTCGCCGGCGCGGCGAAGATCATCGCCGTCGACATCGACGACCGGAAGCTGGAGAAGGCGCGCACCCTGGGCGCCACCCACACCGTCAACTCCGCGAAGACCGACCCGGTCGAGGCCATCCGCGAGCTGACCGGCGGCTTCGGCGCCGACGTCGTCATCGAGGCGGTCGGCCGGCCCGAGACGTACAAGCAGGCCTTCTACGCCCGCGACCTGGCCGGCACCGTCGTCCTCGTCGGCGTCCCCACCCCCGAGATGAAGCTCGAACTGCCCCTGCTGGACGTCTTCGGCCGCGGCGGCGCCCTCAAGTCCTCCTGGTACGGCGACTGCCTGCCCTCCCGCGACTTCCCGATGCTCATCGACCTGCACCTGCAGGGCCGGCTGCCGCTGGACGCGTTCGTCACCGAGACCATCCAACTCGACGAGGTGGAGAAGGCCTTCGACCGGATGCACGGCGGCGACGTGCTGCGCTCGGTGGTGGTGCTCTGATGACCACCCGCATCGAACGCCTCGTCACCAGCGGCCGGTTCACCCTCGACGGCGGCACCTGGGACGTCGAGAACAACGTGTGGATCGTCGGCGACGAACGCGAGGTGATCGTCATCGACGCCGCCCACGACGCCGAGGCCATCGCCGAGGCGGTGGCCGACCGCCGCCTCAGCGCCATCGTGTGCACCCACGCGCACAACGACCACATCGACGCCGCGCCCGCCCTCGCCGACCTCACCGGCGCCACGATCTGGCTCCACCCCGACGACCTGCCGCTGTGGAAGCTCACCCATCCGCACCGCGAGCCCGACCGTCATCTCCTCGACGGCCAGGTCCTCGAGACCGCCGGCGCCGACCTGACCGTCCTGCACACCCCCGGCCACGCCCCCGGTGCCGTCTGCCTGTACGACCCCGGTCTCGGCGTCGTCTTCACCGGCGACACCCTCTTCCAGGGCGGCCCCGGCGCGACCGGACGCTCGTACTCCCACTTCCCGACGATCATCGAATCCATCCGGCACAACCTCCTCACCCTTCCCCCGGACACCAAGGTCCTCACCGGCCACGGGGAGTCCACGACCATCGGCGCCGAGGCACCCCACCTGGAGGAGTGGATCGCGCGCGGACACTGAGCGCTCCGCCGAAAAAGCGCGTGAGGATGTCCGGCGTTCCCGCGAAACTGGCGTCCGACAACTGTCGTCACTGCACGGGAGGCCGGACATGTCAGGTGCGCTCGAGGGCAAGGTCGCGCTGGTCGCCGGGGCGACCCGGGGCGCCGGACGGGGGATCGCCGAGGAACTCGGCGCGGCCGGCGCCACCGTCTACGTCACCGGACGCAGCACCCGCGCCCGCCGCTCCGAGTACGACCGTCCCGAGACGATCGAGGACACCGCGGACCTCGTCACGGCGGCCGGCGGGCACGGCATCGCCGTCCCCGTCGACCACCTGGACAAGTCCGCGGTGAGCGCCCTGGTGGACCGCATCGCCGACGAACAGGGCCGCCTGGACGTCCTCGTGAACGACATCTGGGGCGGCGAGAAACTCTTCGAGTGGGACACACCGGTGTGGGAGCACGACCTCGACAACGGGCTCCGACTGCTCCGGCTCGCCGTCGAGACCCACGCCGTCACCAGTCACTTCGCCCTGCCGCTCCTGCTGCGCCGGCCCGGCGGCCTCGTCGTGGAGGTCACCGACGGCACCGCCGACTACAACCGCGACAACTACCGCGTGAACCTCTTCTACGACCTCGCCAAGACCTCCGTACTGCGCATGGCCTTCGCGCTCGGCCACGAACTCGGCCCGCGCGGGGCGAGTGCCGTCGCGCTGACCCCCGGCTGGATGCGCTCGGAGATCATGCTCGACCTCTTCGGCGTCCGTGAGGACAACTGGCGCGACGCCCTCGACCGCGAGCCGCACTTCGCCATCTCCGAGACCCCGCGCTTCGTCGGCCGCGCCGTCGCCGCCCTCGCCGCCGACCCCGACGTGTCCCGCCACAACGGCCACTCCCTCTCCAGCGGCGGCCTCGCCCAGGAGTACGGCTTCACCGACGTGGACGGCAGCCGCCCCGACGCCTGGCGCTACATGGTCGAGGTACAGGACCCGGGCAAGCCGGCGGACGTGACCGGATACCGGTGACCCACGTCGGTGACCACGTCGGCAGGCGCACGGAGTCTGTCGTGCTGATCGTCCGGCCCGTACGGTCACCGTCATGACCGACCTCAATCGCTTCGCGGGACACGGAGTTCTCGTCACGGGCGCGGCCCGCGGTATCGGCGCAGCCGTCGCCCGGCGGATCGCGCAGGAGGGCGGGCGGGTCCTGGTGACCGACCAGGACGCGCCCGAGGCGGAGCGCACCGCCGCCACCCTGCGCCAACAGGGCCTCGCCGCCGAGGCGCTGGTGTGCGACGTCGGCGACCGGGCCTCCGTCGAGGCGGCCGTCGCCCACGCCGTGGCCCTCTTCGGCTCGCTCGACGTGCTGGTCAACTGCGCCGCCCACGCCACCCCGGACGTGCCTCTCTTCGAGGACGACCCCGACGACGCCTGGGCCCGCGACCTCGACATCACCCTCACCGGCGCGTACCGCTGCTGCAGGGCAGCGCTGCCGCACCTCGCCGCCTCCGGACGCGGTGCCGTCGTCAGCGTGGGCTCGGTCAACGGCCTGCAGGACTTCGGCAACCACGCCTACAGCGCCGCCAAGGCCGGTCTCGGCTCCCTCACCCGGACCCTCGCCGGGCACGCGGCCGCCCGGGGCGTGCGGGCGAACCTCGTGGTGCCGGGCACGGTCCGCACGTCGGCCTGGGAGGGCCGCGAGGACGAACTCGAGGCCGTGCGCCCGCTGTACCCGCTGGGCCGGGTCGGCGAGCCCGAGGACATCGCCGCGGCCGTGGCCTTCCTCGCCTCCCGCGACGCCGCCTGGATCACCGGCACCACCCTCGTGGTCGACGGCGGACTCACCGCCGTGAACACCGGGTTCCGCGCCAAGGTCGGCCGGGCCTGAGTCCTGTCGGCGCCGTGTGGTGTCCGGTACCCGTTGCCGGGCGGCGGCGCCGAAGTTCAGCATTTCGTCACAGCCCGACCTGAACCGCAACCGTCGGCCCCGCACATGGGTCTAGTAGGCGGAGACCGCGGGAATTGCGCAGGGAAAGTCCCGGGGGAGGCCCCGGGGTCATGGGGAGATAAGGGGAGAGGACGACATGGGGGACATACGTAGGCTAAGTGTCGTCGCGTTGGGTGTCACGGGGCTGGTCGCGCCGCTCACACTCGCGTTGACCGCGGCGCCGGCCCAGGCCGCGAGCTGCACCACGCAGGCGGGGCCGTATCAGAAGCAGGTGGAGAAGTTCCTCGGCCGGCCGGTCGACGGACGGCAGTCCGCCGCCGACTGCCAGGCCATCCAGGCCTTCCAGACCAAGCACGGCATCACACCCAACATCGGCTACGCCGGCCCCGTCACCTGGGGTGTGATGGACCTGATGAACAAGCAGAAGGCCGTCGGGAGCAACCCCAACAAGGCCGGCAAGTGCCCGGTGAACAAGGGCCGGATCGCCTGTGTGAACCTCACGCTCCAGCTGAGCTGGATCCAGGACGGCAGCAGGCTCGTCTACGGGCCCGTGCCGGTGCGCACGGGACGCGACGGCTACGAGACCCGCACCGGTCTGAAGAAGATCTACTGGCGGGACATCGACCACGTCTCGAGCCTCTACAACGTGCCCATGCCGTACAGCCAGTTCTTCGACGGCGGGCAGGCCTTCCACTCCGTGAACCTCAGCATGTGGAACCCGCCGGGCTCGCACGGCTGCGTCAACATGACCACGACGGTCGCCAAGAAGTACTGGTCGCTGCTGAAGAACGGCGACGACGTCTTCGTGTACGGCCGCAAGCCGGGCACCTGATCAGTTCTCCGGAGCTTCCCCGAAGTCGGGGATCTCCAGCCTCACCCCGCCCTGCCGCGCGGACTCGTGCGCGAGGACGCCCGGCAGGGTGTAGCGGGCGGCCACCCACGCGTTCACCGACGGCTGGGTGCGGGTGGCGACGGCGGTCACGAAGTCGTCCACCAGGAAGTGGTGGCTGCCCTCGTGACCGTTGGGCAGGTGGTCGAACGAGCGCGGCAGCCGGGAGCGGTCGTGCACCGGCGCCGAGCCCGAGGTGAAGGCCGCCCGCAGTTCCGGCGCGATGTGCCGCAGCGAGGGGTCGTCGGGGGACAGGGTGGTCTTGGGCTCCAGCAGCTCGCTGATGTCCTTCACGCCGTTCTTGTCCTGCCACAGCGCGACTGTCGCCAGCTGCTCCATGCTGGCCTCGGTACCGAAGAAGCGGAATCGGGACTCGCGGATGTGCGAGGGGTAGCCGACCCGCCGGAACTCGTTGGTGCGGAACGATCCGCCGCCCGCCACCTCGAACAGGGCGGTCGCGTTGGACATGTCGTTGTCGAACCGGCTGACCGAACGATCGAAGACGCCGTCGTCGCGCTCGTCGCGCACACCGATCGCGGACACGCTCACCGCGTGCGTCCGCCAGGCCCCGAGTACCCCGCCCACCGAGTGCGTCGGGTACAGCAGCGGGGGATAGCTCGCGGTCGCCTTCCAGTCCTCGCCGCCGCTGTACCGGTAGGCGTCGTAGAAGCCGAGGTCCATGTCGTGGACGTAGTCGCCCTCGGCGTAGAAGAGCCGGCCGAAGGCGCCTTCGGCGATCTGGTTGCGGGCGTGCACGGTCGCCGGGTTGTACTGGCTGGTCTCGCCCATCATGTACGTCAGCCCGGTCGACCGGACCGCCTCGACGATCGCGGCGATCTCGTCGACGGTGATCGCCATCGGCACCGCCGAGTACACGTGCTTGCCCGCCTGAAGGCCCTTGAGGACCAGCGGGCCGTGCGTCCAGCGCTGGGTGAAGACCGCGACCGCGTCGATCGCGGGCGACTCCAGCATGGCCTCGTACGAGGGGAACGTGCCCGCGAGGCCCTCGGCGGCGGCGAGGTGCTCGGCCCGTTCGGGCAGCAGGTCGGTGACGTGGACCTCGCCCACGCCGGGGTGGGCCTGGAACAGCTTGGCGAACTGGCCGGAGAACTGACCGGCGCCGACGATGCCGAGGGAGAAGGTCATGGGCTTTACTTTTTCGGCAAAAGAATGAGCCCGTCAAGAGGGCGGGCGATACTTCCCTGAGTCGGGTATGCGTCGCTACTGTGGCCTTGTTGCTTCTGTGTCGAAAGAAAAAAGAACGGAGAGGCCGGTCCTCATGACCAGCTGGCAGCCGCTGAGCGCGGGCGAGCGCTCCGTGGCGATCGAAGTCCTCGTGCACGGCCCGCTGTCCCGCACCGAGCTGGCCCGCCGCCTGCACCTCTCGCAGGGCAGCCTCACCCGGCTGACCAAGCCGCTCATCGAGTCCCGGCTGCTGGTGGAGGTGCCCGAGGCGGGCGGGCCGGCCGAGGTGCGCCAGGGCCGGCCGTCGCAGCCGCTCGACGTCGTCGCCGAGTCCCGCTCCTTCCTCGGCTTCAAGATCACCGAGGACATGGTCTACGGCGTCGTCACCACCCTGCGCAGCGACATCACCGCCCGCCTCGACCGCCCGCTGCGAGACCGGGACCCCGCCGGCGTCGCCGGCCTGCTCGCGGAGATGACCCCCGAGCTGGCCGCCGGCCGCCCCGCCCTCGCGGGCATCGGCATCGGCGTGGGCGGTCTGGTGCGCGAGCGCGCGGTGGTCGCCGACTCGCCGTTCCTGGGGTGGCGGGACGTGCCGCTGGCCGAGCTGGTCCAGGAGCGCACCGGGCTGCCGGTCGTCGTGGAGAACGACGTGGCCGCCCTGGTCGAGGCCGAGACCTGGTTCGGCACGGGGCGCGGCCTGGACCGGTTCGCGGTCCTGACCATCGGGGCCGGGATCGGCTACGGACTCGTGCTCGGCGGCCGGCGGGTGCCCTTCGCCGAGGAGAACCGGGGCTTCGGCCGGCACTGGATCATCGACGCCCACGGCCCGCTCACCCCCGACGGCGCCCGCGGCAGCGCCGAGTCCCTGCTCACCATCCCCGGTATCCGCTACCAGATCCGCGCCGCCCGCGGCCGTGACGCGAGCTACGAGGAGATCCTGGCCGGCGCGGCCGGGGGCGAACCCATGGCGGCCCGGGTCGTCGAGGAGGCCGCGCGGGCCCTGGGGACCCTGGTGGCGCAGATCGCCAACTTCGCGATGCCGCAGAAGATCCTGCTGGCCGGAGAGGGGGTCGGCCTCATGGATGTGGCGGGCGACACGGTGCGTGAGACCATCCGCGCGCACCGGCACCCGCTGGCCGATCCGGTCGACCTGGAGACCAGGGTCTCCGACTTCCACGACTGGGCGCGCGGTGCCGCCGTGCTGGCCATTCAGGTGCTGGTCCTCGCCGCGGCGCGGACGTGAACTCCCGCTGCCGCCCGACTCATTGACGTGATGAGCAACACGGTCCGATATGCCCGTATCGAGTGCACTTACTCACAGCACCTTCACCTGGGTCGGCATATGCTTCACAGCATGTCCACCACTGTTGAAGCCGCCTCCGAGCGATCGGCCGCGGAGGTCAACGAGGAGATCCGGGCCCTGTGGCGCCGGGCGGGCGGGACACTGAACACCGAGGAGCGCGCGGAGTACCAGCGCCTCGTGACGGAGTGGGCCGCCGCGTCCCCGCGGTCGCGCCGGGCCGCCTGAGCCCCACGGACCCGCGCGGCCCGCGCCGTTGCCCCGTCGAAGACCTCGCGGGCCCGCGCCGCCGTCACCACCGCCGAAAGCCGCGCAGGCCCACGCCGTGCGTCCCTGTCAGCCCCAGGTCGCCGAGTAGTACCGCCGGTAGGCCTTGCGGTCCCGCTCGGCCCGGATGTAGCGCGTCGCGACCAGGGCGATCAGACTGCCCGCGACGACCAGCAGTCCTGGACCGACGTTCCGGGTGTCCGTGAGCCGTGCCAGCAGCGTCCGCCCCCGCGTGGTGCCCGTCACGGGCGCCGACGAGCCGGGGGATGCCGCGCTCGGTGTCATCGCGCCCTGTGCGGCCGGGGCCGACGGGGCGGGGGAGGCGGATCCGGCGCCGGCGCCGGCCGGGTTCCGGGCGGCGACGAGGAGCCGGACGTTCAGCGCCGTCAGCGCCCTGGTCACCGGCTGGAAGAACGTCGTTCCGCCCGTGGTGCAGTCGCCGTTGCCGCCCGAGGTGACGCCGAGCGCGACACCGTCGGAGATCAGCGGGCCGCCGCTGTCGCCCGGTTCGGCGCACACGTCGGTCTGGATCAGCCCGGTGACCGTGCCCTCCGGATAGTTCACGGTCGCGTCCAGCCCGGTCACCTGCCCGTCGTGCAGCCCGCTCGTGCTGCCGCTGCGGAACACCCGCTGCCCCACCGCCGGATCGGCCGCCCCGGTGATCAGCACGCCCTTGCCACCGCCGATCGCGACCACGGCGGCACCGTCGCCGGCCTTCCCGGAGGCGTACCGGACCAGCGAGAAGTCGCTGCCGGGGAAGGCGCTGTCCACCGTCTGCCCCAGCTGCCCCTCACCCTGTCCGTCGGCGAACCAGACGGAGCCGGACGGCCCGCAGTGACCGGCTGTCAGGATGAAGTCCCGCTGTCCGTCGGTGACGTTGAAGCCCGCCGAGCAGCGCCCGCCGGTCGACAGGATCGGCTGGGCCCCGTTCAGCCGTGTGGTGAACGTGTCCTTCGTCCGCTCCATACGCACGAAACCGCCGATGTCCGCTGCTACATGGGTCATCCGGGACCAGTCGCCCGCCGACACCGTGCGGTCCGCGAGGACGACGACACGGTTGGTGCGATAGTCCACCGACCACGCGGTGCCCGCCACACGCGGCGCCGCACGCAGTGTGGCGGTGGCCGACTTCAGCTCGTTCATGCTGTGGTCCACGACCTTCGCCACCACCCCGGCCCGCCGCACCTGCGCCGCGGCCCCCGGGTCGGTGACCGCCACGACCGGCCGGCCGTCGGCGCCGATCCAGCTGCCCGCCGTCCGTGCCGTTCCGAGCCTCGCCACCAGGGCGGCGCCGGTGTCACCCGTCGTCCCCGTCGAACCGGGCGTCCGGGCCGACGCGGCGGGTGCCGGAGTCTCGCTCGCCATGGCCGCCTGGGCGACCATCGCGCCTCCCAGAAGAAGTCCGCCGACCGCCGCCAGCCGTGTCACTCGCCGGACGACCCGTCGTCGTGCGTGCCTCATGCGTGGCTCCCGAACCCCGGACGCACGATGCCCCTGCCGGCACCGCGGGGCCCTCCGCTCGTCGAGCGCCCGGCCACTTGTACGTGGCCGGAGCCGACGGCGTTCACCGACGGCGGCGGGTCACCTGACATCCGCGCGCCGCCGGTGAGCCCGCGCCGTCAGTTCTTGCGCGCCACCCCGCCGAACATGGCGACCTCCTCCGGCTCGCCGTCCTGATCGCCCTCCGGGCGCCAGCGCGAGCAGGACACCACACCCGGCTCCAGCAGCTCGAAGCCGTCGAAGAACCGCGTGACGGCCTCGGGGGTGCGCTGGGTCAGCTTCGGAGTGCCGTGCTCGTTCCAGAACTTGACCGCCTCGTCCACGTCCGGCATCGAGGGGCTGGTGATGGTGTGCGACAGCACCAGGTGGCTGCCCGCGGGCAGCCGGTCCATCAACTGCCGCACCAGGGCGTACGGATCCTCGTCGTCGCCGATGAAGATGACGACACCGAGCAGCATCAGCGCCACCGGCTTGCTGAAGTCCAGGATCTTCGACGCGTGTTCGAGGATGGCGTCGACGTTGCGCAGGTCCTCGTCCAGGTAGTCGGTACGGCCCTCGGGCGTGCTGGTGAGCAGCGCGCGGGCGTGCGCGAGGACGAGCGGGTCGTTGTCGACGTACACGATCCGCGTGTCCGGCGCGATGCGCTGGGCCACCTCGTGCGTGTTGTCGGCGCTGGGCAGACCCGTGCCTATGTCCAGGAACTGCCGAATGCCCACCTCGCTGACCAGGTGGTTCACGGCACGGCCCAGGAAGAGGCGGTCGGCGCGCGCGTACTCGCCGATACCGGGGTGCAGTTGGCGGATCTGGTCGCCGGCCGCGCGGTCGACCTCGTAGTTGTCCTTGCCGCCGAGCCAGTAGTTCCAGATCCGGGCGGTGTGCGGCTGGCTGGTGTTGATGCGGGCGCGCAGTGACACGGCCACGTCGTTGGTGGCGGCCGAGTTGTCGGTCACGTGGGTCAGCTCCTGGATGCCGGAAGAGACAGGGACGTCGTGCAAAGGGTGGTCGTTCAGGACATTGTTCAAGACGCAATCTAGACGCCCGAGTTGATCTCTGCCGCTCGACCCGGGCAATCCGCGACCGGACCGGGCCGCGACCAGCTGCACACTCCCCGGCCCGCCCCGTTTCCCGGCACCGCACAGCCCCCTATCTTGAGCCCCATGACCAGCACCCCGCACGACACACCCGGCGAACCGGATCCGCTGCGCGCGCTCGGCCTGGAGCAGTTGCGACGTCGTACGAGCATGAAATGGCGCACCTACCCCGAGGACGTGCTGCCGCTCTGGGTGGCCGAGATGGACGTCCCGCTCGCCGGACCGGTCGTCCGCGCCCTCACCGACGCCCTCGCCCTCGGCGACACCGGCTACCCGGCCGGCACCGCCTACGCCGAAGCGCTCGCCGGCTTCGCCGCCAAGCGCTGGAACTGGGACGGGATCGCCGCGGAACGCACCGCGATCGTTCCGGACGTCATGCTCGGCGTGGTCGAGATGCTGAAACTGGTCACCGGACCGGGCGATCCCGTGGTCGTCAACTCGCCCGTGTATCCGCCGTTCTACCAGTTCGTGACCCACATGGACCGCCGCGTGGTGGAGGCCCCGCTCGGCGCCGGCCTCCGTATCGACCCCGACGCGCTGGAGAAGTCGTTCCGGGCGGCGACCGCGGACGGCGGCCGGGCCGCCTTCCTGCTGTGCAGCCCGCACAACCCCACCGGCACCGTCCACACCCGTGCCGAACTCACCGCCGTGGCGGACCTCGCCGAACGGTACGGCGTCCGCGTCGTCGCCGACGAGATCCACGCCCCCCTGGTCGCCCCGGGTGTCACCTACGTGCCCTACCTGAGCGTCCCCGGAGCCGACCGCGCCCTGTCACTGATGTCCGCCTCCAAGGGCTGGAACCTGGCCGGCATCAAGGCCGCGCTCGCCCTCGCCGGCCCCGGCGCCGCCGCCGACCTCGCCCGGATGCCCGAAGAGGTCGGTCACGGCGCCAGTCATCTCGGCGTCATCGCCCACACCGCGGCCCTGAGCGAGGCCACCGGCTGGCTGGACGCCCTGCTGGCCGGCATCGACGCCAACCGGCGCCTGCTCGCCGACCTGCTCGCCGAGCACCTGCCCGCGATCCGCCACCGCCCCGCCGAGGCCACCTACCTCGCCTGGCTGGACTGCCGCGCCCTCGGCCTCGGCGACGACCCGGCCATGACCTTTCTGGACCGTGGCCGCGTCGCCCTCAGCTCCGGCATCCCCTTCGGCACCGGAGGCACCGGGCACGTACGCCTCAACCTGGGGACCTCGCCCGAGATCCTCACCGAAGCGGTACGGCGCATGGCGACGGCACTGGACCGAACGGCCGGGACCGGTACGGGAGAAGGCCGCTCACGGTCGGAGCGTGCCGACTCCTAGACTGCGCACATGGACGACGACACGCTCCTGGCCGGGCTCGGCGCCGGCAAGTACCTGCTGGTCACCAGTTACCGCAAAGACGGCACGCCCGTCGCCACCCCGGTGTGGGTCGTCCGGGACGGCGACGGCCTCGGCGTGTGGACGACCGCCGACAGCTGGAAGGTGAAGCGGATCCGGCGCCGCTCCGACGTTCTCGTCGGGCCCTGCGACCTGCGTGGCCGTCCCACGGGTGACGGGACCCCGGCCACCGCCGAGATCGCCGACGCGGCCACCACCGCCCGCTACCGCTCGCTCATCGCCCGCAAGTACGGCGTCGTCGGCCGCCTCACCCTGCTGGGCAGCAGGCTGCGGCGGGGCCTGGACGGCACCGTCGGGATCCGGGTGACCCTGAAGCCCTGAGGTGGGCGCCGCCGCCTCAGGGCGCCGTGGGCGGTGACGACGCGTCAAGCACCGTGGCGTTCGACTCCGGCCCGCCGGGCGGCGGTTCGTGGCAGCGCATCCTCTCGGGACGGCGCCGGGCCGGATGTGCCTCTGTCGGACCGAGGGAGCGTCGGCCGCGGTCAGGTCCAGGCGCGGTACGGCTCGTCGACCAGTTGGAAGACCGGCTCACCGCGGACCGGGTCCTTGGTCGTGGACAGGCGCACCCGGTCTCCGCTGTGTATGCCGACCGGCGGCCCCATGACCCGGCCCCGCACGATGAAGCCTTCGCTCATCTCGATCAGCGACACGTTGCGCGCGGCGGGCGTGTTCCGGTGCACCACGGTGGAGTGGCGGACGGTGCCGGTGCCCTCGCTGCGCTCCGTGCGGAGCTCGCTTCCCTGGCACACCGGACACAGCAGCCGGTGGTACATGGCCGTGCCGCACCAGGTGCAGCGCTGGAACTGGATGGCGTCCCTGGAGTCCGCGTAAGCCGGGTCGAGAACGCCCGTCGCGGAGCCGGCCGCCGGAAACGAGACGCTTGCTGAGTGGTGGTACACGCTGTTCAACTCCCTGCGCTCGGCCGGAATCCCACGTGCCGGCGCCAACCGCGCACGTGCGTGCCCGGTGTCGTGCCTCCGTGCACGCCGACAGGTTATGGCACTCAGTGTCACTCGTAAAGGCACTGCGTACCCTAAATCTGTGGAGTTTCCGGGGGGATGGCTCCCTTGCGCGGGGATCGGGTGCGGGCGTCAGGCGCGGCCCACGGCGGACTCGAACTCCTGCACCACCCGCCACAGCGGAGCGTCTCGCCGGGTGACGAGCACGATCACGTCGTCCAAGCCCCCGGCGGCACGGCGGGTGTCGGGCGCGGGTGACGCCGGGGCCGCAGCGGATCCGGCAGATGCGGCGGATGTCGGGGATGCCGGGGATGCCGGGGCCGGGAGGGGCGCGGAGATCGCCCGGGAGGCCTGGTCGGTCACCGGGGCCGGGGAGGTGCCGGGGGCGTGGGCGTGATCGCCGAAGGGGGCGCGGGCAAGGGGGGAGGCGGAGGCGAATGCGGTGCCGGCCGACGGGCCGAACGTGGTCTGCACGTAGCCGAGGGCGTGGTCCACCGTGGCGGCCGCGTCGCCCTGTCCGTCCGAACGCAGCCAGGAGCGCAGGGCGTTGTTGTGCGCGGCGACGACCGAGGCGGCGATCACGTTCGCGCGCAGGTTCCCGTCGGGCCGGCCGGCGAAGCGTCCCCGCAGGTACTCGGCCAGCGCGCGCTCGTAACGCCACACCACCGACAGTTCGTAGGCGCGCAGCCCCGGCACCTTCTTGGTGAGGCGGTAGCGCTGCACCGAGAAGGTCGGGTTCTCCGCGTACATGAGGAGCACCAGCCGGGCCGCCTCGCACACCCGCCGCACGGGTTCGGCGTCCGTGGGGCTCGCGGCCAGGAACGCGGTCATGTCGGCGAGACACCGCTCGTGGTCGGGGAAGACCACGTCCTCCTTCGAGGGGAAGTAACGGAAGAAGGAGCGGCGTCCGACCTCGGCCAGGGCCACGATGTCGTCCACGGTGGTCTCTTCGTAGCCGCGTTCCAGGAAGAGCTGGAAGGCCGCCGCGACCAGGGCGTCCCGCATCCGCGGCTTCGCGGTCGGGACCGTGCTGCTGGAGCTCATGGACGGGAACGTAGCACCCGAAGCGCACTTATGGCACTCAGTGCAGTCGGAGGGCCCTGAGTGGGGAACTGAGTGCCGCGCAAGCGCTCGCTCAGCCATTTGCGCGAGCGCTCGCCGAGCCTGGGCGGGCACCCGCCCGAACGCGGGATCGATCGAATTGATTGGAAACGATCGATACGATTGTGTGCGTAGAGAAAGCCACTCGGGATCACTGCCCCAGGGGGAGCCCATGCGACTGCACGTCGACCAGCGCCACGAGCGGGTGCTCGAACTCGTCCGGGAACGGGGCAGTATCCGTGTCGCCGAGCTGGCGGCCGAACTCGGCGTGTCCGCGGTCACCTTGAGGCGTGACGTGGAGACCCTGGCGGCCCAGGGCCGGGTGCAGCGGCTGCACGGCGCCGTGGTCTGGCCGGGGGACAGCGCGCCCGCCCCGGAGCGGCGGCCCGAGTCCGCCGATGGCGTCGTGATCGGAATGATCGTCCCGACCACGAACTACATCTTCGCCGAGATCGTTCGCGGCGCCCGCGAGGCCGTCGGGGCCCAGGGCGGCAGGCTGGTGCTCGGTGTCTCCGGTTATGTCGACACCGAGGACTTCGTGCAGGCGGAACACCTGGTCGCGGGCGGCGCCCAGGGGCTGCTGGTGGCGCCCAGCTGGTTCGGCGGCGTCCCCGCGGACGGCCAGGAGAAGTGGCTCATGGAGTGCCCGGTGCCCACCGTTCTGGTCGAGCGCTCCGCCCTGCCCGGCAACCCCGCCGCCGAGCTCGACCGGGTCCGCACCGACCGCGCGCAGGGCGCCGCCGTCGCCGTCGGCCACTTCGCCGCCCTCGGGCACCGCCGGATCGCCGCCGTCCTCCAGGAAGGACCCCACGCCGACCAGATCAGCGCGGGCTTCGAGGCGGCCGTGCGCACGCGCGGCATCCACGTCGACACCGACGCCCCCAGCGTGCGGGAGCACGGCGACTACGACGCGTCCGTCGAATACCTCGTCCAGGCCGTTCGCAAGCGCGGCGTCACCGCCGCCCTCGTGCACAGCGACGAGGACGCGATCGTGCTCGTGCCCCGCCTCCAGGCACGCGGCGTGCGCGTCCCCGACGACCTCGCGCTCATCGCCTACGACGACGAGGTCGCCGGCCTCGCGGACGTCCCGCTCACCGCGATCGCCCCGCCCAAGCGCTCGGTGGGCGAACTCGCCGCGAACCTCCTGCTGCGCCGCATCGCCGAGCGGGCTGGGGAAGAGCCGGTGAGCCCGCGCCAACACCTGGACCTGCTCCCGGAGTTGCGGATCCGCTCCTCCTGCGGCGGCCGGGCGGCGAGCGCCGACGGTTCCTGAGCCGACACTCAACTGCACGAGCGAAGCGATCGTCTGGCGATCGTTTTGATTATTTCGCGCGAACGCTCTTGACGTTGATCGTGCGTGCACAAAAGATGTCCTGCGACCGCCTCTTCCCGTACGAGGTCTCGTAGGAGCCGTGCCATGACGCGTACGTCACGTTCGTTCCGCATAGTCGCCACCGCCGCTGTCGCCGCGCTGGGCCTGCTCGCCACCGCCTGCGGCGGCGGCGACGGTTCGGCCGGCGCGGCGTCCGACGGCAAGCCGGTGACCATCGACTACTGGACCTGGACCCTCGGCGCCAAGTCGACCGTCGACGCCTTCAACAGGACCCACAAGGACATCAAGGTCAGATTCACCGAGATACCCAGCTCCACCGAGGGCTACAGCAAGCTGGCCAACGCCGTGAAGGCGGGCAACGCGCCCGATGTGGCGACGATCGAGTACCAGATGGTCCCCGAGTTCGCCAGCCAGGGAAATCTGGTCGATCTGACCAAGTACGCCGGTGAAACGGTCAGGACGAAGTTCCCGAAGCCCGTCCAGTCCCTGGTGACCTTCGGCGGCAGCACCTGGACCGTCCCCTACGACGTGGCACCGCAGCTCTTCTACTACCGCACCGACCTGTTCAAGAAGTACGGCATCACCGTCCCCAAGACGTGGGACGAGTTCCGGACGGCCGCCGAAAAGGTCAAGAAGAAGGACAAGCACGTCCGCCTGGCCTCCTTCCCGAAGAGCGACGCCAGCCAACTCGCCGCCCTGGCCTGGCAGGCCGGGGGCAAGTGGTTCGGCATCCAGGGCGACGCCTGGTCGACCGGCGTGAACGACGCCGCCACCCGCAAGGTCGCCGCCTACTGGGACGGCCTCGTGAAGGACGGCCTCGTGCAGACCTTCACCGCCTACAGCCCCGAGGAGACCAAGGCCCGCGCGGAGGGCACCACCCTCTCCTACCTCGGCGCCTCCTGGTCCGCCGGCGGCATGAAGACCGCCCTGCCCGACCTCTTGGGCAAGTGGGCCGCGGCTCCCATGCCCAACTGGGGCAGCGCCGCCAGCGGCACCCTCGGCGGCAGCTCCTACGGCGTCCTCAAGGGCAGCAAGCACACCGAGGCCGCCGCCGAGTTCATCACCTGGCTCACCACGAACAAGGCCGGAGTCGAGGCCCGGCTCGCCGACCTCGAGTCGCCCAGCAGCGCCCTGCCCGCCAACCTCGACATGCGCAAGGTCGCCGCGGCCAAGTTCGACACCGCCTACTTCAACGGCCAGGACCTGTACGCCCTCGCCTCCCAGCAGGCCGAGACCATCGTCCCCGGCTGGACCTGGGGCCCCGACCAGATGGACGTCTACACCGCCATCCAGGACGCCACCGCCAAGTCCGGCTTCACCGCGGGCGTCGAGGCCGGCGAGCAGAAGGCCCGGGCCGGCATCAAGGACCGCGGCCTCAAGCTCGCCGAGTGACCCACGCCGCATGACCCACGCCGCGTGACGGCGGCCGAGTACCCCGGCGGGACGGGCGAGGGCGCGACGCCGGCACCCGGCAGCGCCCCGCCCCTCCCGCCACCCCGATCGTGAAGGAGCCGTAGTGGCAGAGTCCCTGGCCCGCACCGCCGGCCCGCCGGACGCCCGCCGCGTCCCGGCCGGGCCGCGCGGGACCGGGCCGTCCGGGCGCGGGCAGCGCCGGGCAGCCGCCCTGCTGATCACCCCGTTCTTCGTCCTGTTCGCCGCCGTCATGGTCGCGCCCATCGGCTACGCCCTGTGGATGAGCCTGTTCCAGGAACGTTCCTCCGGACTCGGTTTCGGCGGCACCCAGCGGGTGTTCGCGGGGTTCGCCAACTACACCGGCGCCCTCTCCGACGCGGGCTTCCGCGCCTCCTTCACCCACATCGCGCTCTACTGCGCCCTCTACATCCCGTTGATGATCGGCGGCTCCCTGGCCCTCGCCCTGCTCCTCGACTCCGCCCTCGCCCGCGCGAAGCGGTTCTTCCAGCTCGCGCTCTTCCTGCCCCACGCGATCCCCGGACTGATCGCCTCGATCATCTGGATCTACCTCTACACACCGGGCCTGAGCCCCGTGATCGGCTGGATCGAAGGAGCGGGCGGCAGCTGGGACTTCTACGCGAACGACCACGTCCTGCTCTCCATGGTCAACCTGTCCGCCTGGCAGTGGACGGGCTACAACATGGTCATCTTCTACGCCGCCCTCCAGGCCGTACCGCGCGAGGTGATCGAAGCGGCCGTCATGGACGGAGCGGGCGCACTGCGCACCGCCGTGCAGATCAAGATCCCGATGATCGTGTCGGCGATCGTCATGACCGTCCTGTTCACCTGCGTCGGCGCGATACAGATCTTCACCGAACCCAAACTGCTCAACCAGCGCGGAGCACCCTCGATCGACAGCGAGTGGTCGCCGACCCTCTTCATCTGGAAGGCGGGATTCGTGCAGCACGACTACGGCCTCGCAGCGGCCGCCTCCCTGATGCTCGCCGCTCTCGGCGTCGCCCTCTCCTTCATCGTCACCCGGCTCGGAAACCGCTGGAAGGCCGCGGCATGACCACCCTGACCCGAACCACCCGGCCCTCCGCCCAGCCCGCCGCGGACACCCGCCCGGGAGGAGGCAGCCGCCGCACCCCGGCGAACGTCCTGCTCTCCAAGGGTGTCGTCAACGGCCTGCTGCTGCTCGCCGCCTGCTACACCCTGATGCCCGTCAGCTGGCTGCTCGTCGCCGCCACCAAGAACCACCGCGACCTCTTCGCGACCTCCGGCTTCGCCTTCGGCGACCTCAACCTGCTGTCCAACCTGCACCGCCTGTTCACCTTCAACGACGGTATCTACCTGCGCTGGTTCGGCAACAGCGTCCTCTACTCCGTCGTCGGCTCCGCCGTCTCCAGCCTCCTGTGCGTCGCCACCGGGTACGCCTTCGACAAGTACGACTTCAAGGGCAAGGAGAAGCTGTTCGCCCTGGTCCTCGGCGGCGTCCTCGTCCCGAGCACCGTCATTCAGCTGCCCATGTACCTGCTCGCCACCAAGGCCGGCGTCGTCAACACCTACTGGGCGCTGCTGCTGCCCGCCCTGGTCAACCCGTTCGGCGTCTACCTGGCCCGCGTCTTCTCCGAGGGCTACGTCCCCGGCGAGGTGCTGGAGGCCGCCCGCGTCGACGGCGCCGGGGAACTGCGCACCTTCGCCCGGATCGGACTTCCCATGCTCGCCCCCGGCTTCATGACGATCTTCCTGTTCTCCTTCACGGCCAGCTGGAACAACTTCTTCGGCGCGCTCGTGATGCTCAACGACGATCACCTCTACCCGGTCAACCTGGGCCTGTTCATGTGGAACAGCGTCACCCAGCAACAACCCGAGTACTACGCGCTGGTGATCACCGGCTCGCTCGTCGCCGTACTCCCGCTGATCGCCGCCTTCGTCTGCCTGCAGCGCTTCTGGCGCTCGGGACTGACCGCCGGTGCGGTGAAGTGAAGGTGCACGTGACCCACCCCCGCCCCACTCCCCGCCCCCGCACCGTCCTCGCCATGGGCACCGACATCCACCACGCCCTGCTCACCGACGGCACCCTCGACCGGCTGCACACGGTCGCCCGCGTCGACACGACCACGACGGTCACGGCGATCACCGACGCGAGCCCGGCCGTGGCACGGCAACTCGCCCACGCCGAAGTGCTCTTCACCCACTGGGGCGCGCCGGCGCTCACCGAGGACGCGCTGCACCTCATGCCCCGGCTGCGGGCCGTCGTCCACGCGGCGGGCTCCGTCAAGCACCATGTCACCGACGCCGTCTGGAACCGTGGCATCACCGTGTCCTCCGCTGCAGCCGCCAACGCCCTGCCGGTCGCCGAATTCACCATCGCCGCCATCCTGTTCTCGGGCAAGCGCGTCCTCGACACCGCCCGCGCCTACGGCCAGGCCCGCCGACAGCCCGACCTGCTGCCGTACTTCAGCGGCCACGGCAACTACCGCCGCACCGTCGGAGTCGTCGGCGCCTCCCGCGTCGGCCGCCGCGTTATCGAACTGCTCCGCCCCTTCGACCTGCACGTCCTCCTTCACGACCCCTACGTCGACCCCGCCGACGCCCGTGCCCTCGGCACCGAACCCGTCGGCCTGGACGAACTCGCCTCCCGCAGCCACGTCGTGACCATCCACGCCCCCGAACTCCCCGCGACCCGGCACATGTTCGACGCCCGGCGCCTCGCCCTCCTCCAGGACGGCGCGACCCTCGTCAACACCGCCCGCGGCTCCCTGGTCGACACCGACGCCCTCACCGCGCACCTGCTCACCGGCCGCCTCAACGCCGTCCTCGACGTCACCGACCCCGACGTACCCCCCGCCCACTCACCCCTGTACACGCTGCCGAACGTGCTGCTCACCCCGCACATCGCCGGCTCCCTCGGCAACGAGCTGGGCCGTATGACGGACTGGGCCATCGACGAGGTCTCCCGCTACGCGCGCGGCCTGCCCTTCGCACAGGGGGTAGGCCCCGAGGAGCTGACCCGCTCCGCATGAGCCGGTCGTAAGCCCGTTGCCACGAAGGGACCTTCATGCCCGCCCGCCGCGTCCTCGTCGTCGGCGTCGACGGCGTACGCCTCGACACGCTCCACCGCCTGCCCACCCCGCACCTCGACGCCCTGGCGGCCGCGGGCTTCCTCACCCCGGTGGAGGTCGACGACGAGACACCCACCCTGTCCGGGCCGTGCTGGGCGACGATCGTCACCGGGGTGGGTGTCGCCCGGCACGGCGGAGGTGTACGAGCCGGCTGCACTCCCTCACCGGGACCGATCCCGCCGCTCTCGCCGCGACCCTGGAGTCCCGCTTCTGCGACGCGGTCCAGGAGGAGGCCGTCCCTCTCCCCAGCGCCCGTGAACTCCTCACTCTTCTCGCCGAGTCGGGTATCCCGGCCGCGCTCGTCTCGGCGTTCTCCCGGCCCGTCGTGAACGCCGGACTGAAGGTGCTCGACGCCGCCGGCGCCCCGGCCATCCGCACCACGTTCGCCGCCGGCGAGACTCCCCGCACCAAGCCCTCCCCGGACCCCTACCTGGCCGCGGCCCGCGCCCTCGCCGTGGACCCGGCGGCCTGCCTGGCCGTCGAGGACTCACCCGCCGGCATGGCCGCGGCGGAGGCGGCCGGCTGCCGGATCCTCGCCGTCCCGTCGTCCACACCGATCACCCCCGCACCCCGCCGCACCGTCCGCCGCGGCCTCGCGGGCATCGGCACCGAGGAGGTCTGGGCGGCCGGGCTGCACACGGCGTCCGCCTGACGTAGGGGGCCCGCCTGAACAGCCGTGCCCACCCGACGTACCGGGCCCGCCGGTAAACGCCGCCACCCCGCGACGTAACCTTTCTGCACCGCCGCCGCCACCTGGCTCCGTGCCCCCGCCAGCCCGCCCGAGGAGACCGCCCATGTCCGCCGACCGCTCCCGACTGCTCTACGTCACCGACCTGGCGTACCCGGCCCGCGGGCGCCGCTACGGCGACGAGGACGTCTTCCTCACCTCCCGGCTGCGCGCCCACTTCGACCTGGCCCTGTGCCACCCGCTGGACGCGGCCGCGCTCATGGACGGCTTCGACGCCGTCGTCGTCCGCAACAGCGGGCCCGTCCTCGGCTACCAGGAGGAGTACGACGCCTTCCGTGCCGCGGCGTTGAGCAAGGGAACCCCGGTCTACAACCCGCTCACCGGCAAGGCCGACATGGCGGGCAAGCAGTACCTGGTCGACCTGACCGCGGCCGGCCATCCGGTCATTCCCACGGTCGACAGCGTCACGGACCTGCACCTGCTGCCCGCGGTCCCGAGCTACGTGGTCAAGCCCAAGTTCGGCGCGGACTCCCTGGGGCTTTCGACGGTGCCCGCCGCCCGGGTCGCCGACGCACCGCTCGCGGACAAAAGCGTGCTCGTCCAGCCCCGCATCGACTTCGCCTACGAGGTGTCCTTCTACTTCGTCGACGACGACTTCCAGTACGCCCTGTACGCTCCCGACCCCAAGCGCCGGTGGGAGTTGAAGCCGTACGCGGCGACCGCCGCGGACCTGGAGTTCGCGCGCCGGTTCATCGACTGGAACGGGCTCGGCCACGGCATCCAGCGCGTCGACGCCTGCCGCGCCCCCGAGGGGGGCCTCCTGCTGGTCGAGCTGGAGGACCTCAACCCGTACCTGTCGCTGGACGCCCTCCCGGAGGAGGCCCGGGACGCCTTCGTGACCGCGCTGACGGCGTCCCTGAGCCGGTTCGTCCGGGGGGCGGTCAGCCGAGCCTGACGGTGATCCGCTGGGTCGCGCCCGTCGTCCGGGTCAGATCCCCGAACGTCAGCGTCAGGGCCTTGCCGGTGGCCGCCGAGGTGACCGTGGCCGGCGCCGCGGTCACCGCGGCGACCGCCCGCCGCCAGGTCAGGGTGAGACCCGTGCGCATACGCATCGGGTCGCTCACGGCGATCACCGCGGTCCCGTCCTCCCGCTCGCTGATCATCACGGAGCACGGGTCGCTCGCGGTGAGCGTTCCGACCGTTCCGCCGGACCAGAAGTTCACCGCGGTGAAGCCGAGCGAGCGCACGGCCACGCCCTGCCGGCTGTCGGTGTTGGCGAGAACGGTCAGCCACTGGGGGTTGGCGGCCCGTGCCCGGGTGTGGGCGGCCGTGGCACCCGGCATCAGCTGGTAGGCGTACGACGCGTTCGCCGGATCGGTGCCGTGGTCGACGTACATCGTCAGGTACTTGCGGTTCAGGACGGTCCTCGAACCGCCCTTGTTGATCGTGCTCCAGCTGCCGTCCCGGGCGTCGCGCAGCGCCCGCACGGTCGTCCCGCTCTGGAAGACGTAGCCGCCGTGCCCGCCGATGTGCGCCCACCGGGCGTCCGTGAGGGTCTGCGACCACGGGTAGGCGACGGGCTTGACCGTGCCGTCGACCGTGAAGGGGGCGCCGCCGGTGGGGCCGAGGTTGCGGTTCTCGACGGTCGTCTCCACGGCCGTCCCGTCGGTGCCGGTGATGCCGGCGCCGAGGCAGACGACCGTGTCGTCCAGGAAGAACCACGACTTCTTGGCCACGAGCGTGGACTGCAGCCCCTGCAGGTACTGCCCGACGGCGGCCCGCTGCCCGTCGCTCGCGCCGCCCACCCAGTTCACGTTCGGCTTCGCGGCACCCCAGTCACCGCCCGCCGCGTCGGCCAGTGCCTTGCGCGAGACGGTCGTCCCGGGCAGCCGGTAGGGGTCGACGGTGGGCCAGAAGGCGTCGCTGTACTGGCCGCCCGCGAACGTGTCGCCCCACCAGTACAGCATCCCCGAACCGGTGTGCCAGCCGCGCAGGTTCTCGCCGTTGCCCGTCTCGTAGTACGTGATCCTGCGATCGGCCATGCTCAGCGAGGCCGCCCAGCCAGGCCTGCGGTGCGTGGCCCGCGCCATGCTCGGGAACAGCCGGTGCCCGACGGGCTCCGGCACCGCCTGCACGGACGTGTCGTCCCCGACGCCCTTCAGCCGGGCCAGGTGCGGCAGGCTCAGCACCGGGTCGGCCAGCGGCGGGCTGTAGCGGTCGCGCTCCATCCAGCCCTTCACGAGGCCCCGCCAGCGGGCGTTCTCCGCCGCGCTCGCGCCCTGCCCGAGCAGCACGATCGAGGCGAGGATCGGGTGACCGCGCAGGTGGTCGTCCTGCTGGATCCCCCTCGGGTCCGACGCCGCGAGCCCCCGGCTGATCGCCCGGCCCGCCACGCCGTCCATCACCAGGCCGTTGTAGAGGAACGGCGCCCACGCGTGCTCCACCGCGTCGAGGACGATCTGCCGGTTCGCGTCCGTGACCTCCCAGGTGGACCCCGCGAGCAGCGCGAACAACATGCCCAGACCGCCCAGCATCACCGAACCGTACGACCCCGTGTAGGGCACGGTCGTGTGCTGGACGAACGAGCCGTCAGGGTACAGGCCGTCGCCCGAGGTGAAGTACGGGAACACGGGGGAGAGGGCGTCCCGGGCCAGGGCCACCTTGGCCGCGTCCGCGCCGACGACACCGCGCAGGGCCAGTACCCGGCACAGGTCGACCCGGTTCGCACCGGTGCTGGTGCCGGTGTAGCTCCCCACCGCCGAGTCGGGCACGAAGTGGTCCACCGCCGCCAGGTAGCCGGCGAGCTGTGCGGCCGACAGGGAGTCGTACATCAGCACGCACACGTCCAACAGCGCCTGCGGGGCGCCGATCTGCCAGCTGTACCAGTTGCCGTACCGGGCCTGGCCGGCGTTGTAGACGTCGTCGTGGAGGTGGTCGAGGCCGGTCACGACGGCGCTGCGCAGGGCGGTGTCGCCGGTCAGGCCGGTGCCCGGCTGGCAGTAGGCCTGTGCGAGCGTGCCGAGCCGGCTGTAACTGGTGTTCATGTTGCCCGAGAAGCCGTACGACTCCTGGTCGGTGTCCGGGTCCGGGTCGGCGTACACCAGGTCGGGCCAGAGCGAGCCGGTGGCCGGGGCCATCGTGGCGAGCAGTCCGCTCGCCGTGGACCCCAGGTCGGCGAGGCGGGATCGGAACGGTTCGGCGGCGGGGTCGAAGCCCTCGCCGAGGATCAGGGTGCGCCACTTCGCCCGGAGGGTCGCGAACTCGTCCGGCGCCGCGAAAGCCCGGGTGCCGAGCCCCAGGGCGAACGCGGTACCCGTGCAGGCGGCCAGAAAGCCACGGCGTGACCAAGGAGTCGTCATGACGGCGGTTTCTAGCACGCACTCGCTCAAACGCTCAATACATCTTACCGAGTTGAGCGTTTCGATCGTTTAGATTCGCTCGCGCTGCGGGGTCTACTGAAGCCCGTCCTCCTCCTGGTGGCGCTGTGCTCGTCGGCCCCGTCCGGTACCGGCGGCACCGGGGCGGCGACCGAGGGCGGTCTGCCGGCTCAGCGGCCGGTGCTGCGGGAGGCGAGCGCCTCGGAGACCGCGCGGACGCTGCGTGCGATGTGCTGGAGCTGCATGACCTCGGCGGCGTACAGCTTGATCGTGTGCTCGATCACCGACTCGGGCAGCCCGAGCACGGGCAGCTCGGTGCGCGCGGTCTGCAGGGCGGTCCGAGCCACGCGGATCTCCTGCTGGACCTGGATCTGCGCGTGCCGGGCGAGCAGCACCGGATGCCGGATCAGTGCCGGGTAGCTGGCGTAGCGGGCCGGGATCAGGTCGCGCAGCCACTTGGCCGCCGAGCGTTCCCAGTCGTAGCTGCCGGGTGTCTTGACCTGGCATGGCCAGTCGGGACTGATGCGCGTGGTGGTCAGTGTCATGGCCATCGCTTCCGGTGTGCGGCGTCGCGGGGGTGGTCCGACGGGTTTGGGGCGGCCCCGGCCTAGGGGATGGCCGGGGCCGCCACGGGCGCCTCGCCTGGGCGACGCGCCATCGAACACCCCGGGCACCGACGTGGGTAGGGGACGGCGGCTTCGGGTGTCCGTTCGAGGGCCCCGGGCGTCGGGAACCGGCGCTGCGGTTGTGTGTGCGTGCGCATCGGCGTTCCGTCGGCTTTCTCGGGGCGGCGTGCGGGCGGTGGGCCCGCTGATGGGAGCCGTGCCCGGAGTCGGCCGGGCGCGATCCGTGAGCAGTATTTATATATGCCGTCGGCTTTGCAAGACGTATGAAAACATTCATGCGCGCTTTGTGGTGGATGATCCCCCTACGGCGCATGATCCGGTGCGAGGGGCGGCCCCCGGGACCCGGTCCCCGGAGTTCGGCCCCCGCAGTTCCGTCCCCTGGGCTCGGTGCCCGGCTCGGCGGCCGGCCCAGTGCCGGGATTCAGTCCTTCAGGAAGAACTGCTGTTGATCGGCTACCTGTTCGTACTTCTCCAGGCGCCCCTGCGTGCGCTCGGGATCGGCGTCGGTCATGGCCTGGAGCAGCGCCGCGGCCATCACGCCGGGCGCGGCGTAGGAGTCGAAGACCAGGCGGGATCCGGTGCCGGTGGCGAAGACGGCGTCGGCCTCGTCGGCGAGCGGGCCGAGCGCCAGATCGGTGATCAGCGCGACCTTGAGACCCGCCTCGCGCGCGACCCGAAGCGCGGTGAGCGTCTCCTGCGCGTGCCGGGGCATCGCGAACGCCAGCACCCAGCTGCCGCCGGCCTCGCGGGACTGCAACAGCGCGTCGTAGGCCACGCTGCCGCCCCGGGTCACCAGCCGCACATCGGGGTGGATCCGGCGGGCGGCGTAGCCGAAGTACTCGGCCAGCGACACCGAGATGCGCAGGCCCAGCACGGTCAGCGGGGTCGAGCGGGACAGCTCCCGGCCGATGTGGATCACCCGGTCGGGGTCGGCGAAGTCGCGGCGCAGGTTCTCCAGGTTCTCGATCTCGGCGTCGATGGCCGACTGGAGCTCGTTGGCGCGGTTCACCTCGCCGGGGGCGCCGGCCAGGGTGCTCAGCGCGATCGACTGGAGCTTCTCCCGCAGCGCGGGGTAGCCGCTGAAGCCGACGGCCGCGGCGAAGCGGGTGACGGAGGGCTGGCTGACACCGACGCGGTCCGCCAGTTCGGTGATCGACAGGAACGCGGCCTCGTTGATGTGCTCGATCAGGTACTGGGCGACACGGCGCTGCCCGGGGGACAGCCGTGGGCCGTCGAAGAGCTCTCTGAGCTGGGAGGTCGGCGCGGCCTCGACCTCCGGGGCGGTCTTGCCCGAAGTGATCGCCGACGCCTGGGCACGTGCCTGCTGCGGCGAGGGTACTGGCCCGACTGGCCCGTCAACTTTGTCTCCCACGAACATTCAACATAGCTCACCCACCGCGGTGACCAGGGAGTTGTGATCCGACGGCAGGCTCATCTGCGGTACAGGGTGATCGAATGGCCCACTTGATCGATCGGTCCGCTGGTGGCGATCAGTTCGGCCAGCCTGCCTCGTGCCTTGGCGGCCGCGGAATCCGACACCACCAGCAGCCCGTGCACCCGGTCCAGGGGCACCGCGCGCGGATCGGAACCGTGGATGCCGTAGTACGACGGCACCCCGCTGCCCTTGTAGACCAGCCACACCCGCTCGCCCGGGTAGCGCTCCCGGAGCCGGTCGGCGAGCCGGCCCAGGTCCTGCCCCCAGTCCACGTTCGAGTCGTGCAGCAGCCGATGCGTGGCCGCCGGCCCGCCGAACGCCTCGTTGGAGTAGGGCAGGTAGTACGGGAACGCGCGCAGCGAACCGACCGCCACGGCCACCACCACGAGCGCGGTCAGCGGGCCCGGCCACCGTCGGCGCGACGTCAGCACGCAGGGCCCCGTCACCGCGAGGAACATCGGCACGAACAGCGCGTACCGCGTCCCGAAGTCCCGCGAGCCCGTCATCGCCGTGGCCAGCAGCACCGCGGGCGGCAGCAGCAGGTACGGAGCCGCCGGCCGCAGCCGTCGTACCGCCAGGACGACGACGGCACCGGCCGCACCCAGCGTGAGCAGCCCGAGCGGCGTCTTCACCAGGAGGGCGGCAGGCAGGTAGTACCAGCGGGAGCCGGTGTACAGGTGCCCGAACAGGTAGCCCTGCCACGGGCGGTCCTCCAGGGCGAACTGCACCCGCATCCCGGCCCGGTACGCGGGCGGCAGGGGCAGCAGGCCGGTCAGCCGCCCGAGCGGCCCGTGCGCCGACGGGACCGGTTCGGCCGGGTCGAACCGCAGCCGGGGATCGACCGCCAGATACGCCGCCCACACCACGGCGACCGTCACCAGCGCCACGACCACCGCCCCCGCCGGCCCCGGCAGCACCTTCCGTCGCCGCTCGGTGCCCGGCCGGGCGGCCCGCACCGACAGAGCCGCGAGCAGCATCAGCACCGGGACCGCGGGCAGTGCGCTCATCTTGGTCGCCACGGCCGCCCCCACGGCGCAACCGGCCAAAGGCACGTACAGCACCGGCCGCCGCCGCGCCCGCCACACCAGCCAGACCGAGGTCAGCACGAAACCGGCCGCCGGCACGTCCAGCGTCGCCAGCGAGCCGTGCGCGATCACGTCGGGGGAGAAGGCGTACAGCGCGAGCGCGGCCAACCCGCCCGCCGTACCCGCCACGTCACGCGCGAACGCCCACGCGACCAGCCCGAACAGCAGCGTCAGCGCGATCACCGGCAGCCGCGCCCACAGCATCAGCCGCCAGGGATCGTTGCCGGACCCGTACAGCAGATGCCGGCCCACGTCCTGCTGGGTGCCCGGGTACGACGGGTCGGCGTGCGGGTCGGCCACCGCGACACCGGCCGCGATCAACAGCTTGCCGAGCGGCGGGTGTTCGGGGTTGTAGCGCAGCCGGTGCTCGTGCAGGTAGTCGGTCGCCGTGGCCACGTACACGGGCTCGTCGATCGTGGGCGTCTGCTCGACGGCCGTGGTGATCATCGCTGCGGCCATCTGGGCCAGCAGCAGCGCCACGAGCAGGGGCACGAGCCATCGCTTCCGGCGGCGCAACCCGGCGTGCACGGTGTGCAGGCGCGCCCGCAGCGGCCTCCCCGTGGATCCGTGGCCGACGGGAGCCCAGCAGGCCCCGGTTGTCCCCGTCGCCTCGGCCGCACCCGCCGCCTCCGGCGTCCCGGGTGGCGGCGCCGCCTGCCCCGCGACGGCGGCTTCGTG
This sequence comes from Streptomyces sp. NPDC002520, assembly GCF_053595235.1. NCBI lineage: Bacteria > Bacillati > Actinomycetota > Actinomycetes > Kitasatosporales > Streptomycetaceae > Streptomyces > Streptomyces sp. NPDC002520. Next base: position 120,786 of record NZ_JBSFXG010000008.1, read on the forward strand.
CCGATCGCTCGCCATCATCCGCCCCCACGTCGTACCGGCAGCCCCTCCGCCGTGCCCACGTGTACGGTCCGCGACCGGCCGGAGTTCAGCGCACCCCCCGGACGGGCAGCGCGCCGGCCGGTACGACCAGGTCGGCCCGGTCCCGGGTCGTCGCGATCAGGTCGGCGTTGCGCTGGTCCGTGCCCAGGACCCAGGCCACGGCCGCATCGTGGTCCTTGCCGAACTCCTCGTGCCGGGCCACCAGGCGCCGTACGCGCTCCTGCTCGTCGATCTCGCAGAACCACACCTCGTCCAGGCACGACCGTACCCGGACCCACGAACCCTCTTGCAGGAGAAGGTAGTTGCCCTCGGTCACCACCAGCCGGGCGGTGGGCGGCACCGGGACGGCGCCGGCGAGGGGCTGCTCCAGCACCCGCTCGAACCCGGGCGCGTAGACCACCTCGTCGGCGTCCTCGCGCAGCCGTCGCAGCAGTGCCGCGTAGCCGGCCGCGTCGAACGTGTCCGGCGCGCCCTTGCGGTCCCGCAGGCCCAGCCGGTCCAACTCCGCGTCGGCGAGGTGGAAGCCGTCCATGGGCACGTGCGCCGCCCGGGGCGGCCCGCCGTCGTTCAGGGCGCACACCAGGTTCGCCGCCAGCGTCGTCTTGCCCGAGCCCGGGCTGCCCGCGATGCCGAGGATCGCGCGCCGCCCGTCCCGGGCGAGACAACGGGCGCGCAGGAGAAGGTCGTCGAAGGTCAGCGGCACAACGGAGAGTGTGCCACCGGCGAACCGCACGGCATACGGCGCGTGTCACCCACGGGCCCGCCCCGAGCGCGGCGCACGGCGTGTGGTGCTCGACACTCGCCGGCCTGTGCCGTTCGTGTGCCATTCGGGGGTGCGCGTGGGGAAGAGTGTCGAGTATGACTCAGCTCGGTCTGCCCGACACCATCCAGGCCTGTCTCTTCGACCTCGACGGAGTCGTCACCAAGACGGCCGTGGTGCACGCTGCCGCCTGGAAGGAGACCTTCGACGCGTTCCTGCGCGCCCACGAGGGCGAGGGGGCGCGGCCGTTCGACGAGGTCTCCGACTACGACGAGTACGTCGACGGACGCCCGCGCGCCGACGGGGTCCGCGCCTTCCTCGACTCGCGCGGCATCCGTCTGCCGGAGGGAGGTCCCGACGACCCGCCGAACGCCCTCACCGTGCACGGACTCGGCAACCGCAAGAACGGCCTGCTGCTGGAGAAGATCCGCACCGGCGGGGTCGAGGCCTACGAGGGCACGCTGCGGTACCTGGACGCGGTCCGCGCGCACGGCCTGCGCACCGCGATCGTGTCCTCCAGCGCCAACTGCCGGGACGTGCTCCGGGCGGTCGGCGCCGAGCATTACTTCGACGTGCGGATCGACGGCGTGGTGGCCGCCGAGCGGAAGCTGCCCGGCAAGCCCCACCCCGACACCTTCCTGGCGGCCGCCCACGACCTGGGCGTCGACCCCGCGCGGGCGGCCGTCTTCGAGGACGCGCTGGCCGGCATGGACGCGGGCCGCGGGGGCGGCTTCGGCTATGTCGTCGGCGTCGACCGGACCGGCCAGGCGGACGCGCTGTACGCGCACGGCGCGAGCGTCGTCGTGAAGGACCTCGCCGAGCTGGGAGGCAAGCGATGATCAGGGACCGGTCCTACACGGTCGAGCCGTGGACGGTGCGCGAGACGGAACTCGACCTCGACGTCCTCGCCCAGAGCGAGTCGGTGTTCGCGCTGTCCAACGGCCATGTCGGCTGGCGCGGCAACCTGGACGAGGGCGAACCGCACGGCCTGCCCGGCAGCTACCTCAACGGGGTGCACGAGGTGCACGCGCTGCCGTACGCGGAGGCCGGCTACGGCTACCCGGAGTCCGGGCAGACCGTCATCAACGTCACCGACGGCAAGATCGTGCGGCTGCTTGTGGACGACGAGCCGTTCGACCTGCGCTACGGCCGGCTCGTCGCCCACGAGCGCGTCCTCGACCTGCGGCGCGGGGTGCTGGAGCGGACCTGCGAGTGGACGTCGCCGGCGGGTTCCACGGTCCGGGTGCGCTCCACCCGGCTGGTGTCGCTCACCCAGCGGGCGGTGGCCGCCGTGGCCTACGAGGTCGAGGCGGTGGGCCGGCGCAGCCGGGTCGTGATCCAGTCCGAACTGGTCGCCAACGAGAGCCTGCCGGAATCCGGCGGCGACGACCCGCGCGCGGCGATGACGGTGCGATCGCCGCTGGAGCAGGAGGACGGCTTCGCCTCCGGCCACCGGCTCCGGCTGGTGCACCGCACCCGGCGCAGCGGCCTTCGGGTCGCCGTGGCCGCCGACCACGTCGTCTCCGGCCCCGAGCGCACCTCGACCCGCAGCGAGAGCGGCACCGACGTGGCCCGGCTGACCGTGACCTCGGTGCTGGAGCCCGGGCAGACGCTGCGGGTGGAGAAGCTCGTCGCCCACGGCTGGTCCGCCGCCCGCTCGCTGCCCGCCATGGCCGACCAGGTGGACGCGGCGCTCTCGGCCGCCTCGCACGACGGCTGGCAGGGCCTGCTCGACGACCAGCGGGCCCGCCTCGACGACTTCTGGACCGGCGCGGACGTGGAGGTGGACGGCGACGAGGAGGTCCAACAGGCCGTCCGGTTCGCCCTCTTCCACGTGCTGCAGGCCGGGGCGCGCGCCGAGCAGCGGGCGATCCCCGCCAAGGGACTGACCGGCTCCGGATACGACGGGCACGCCTTCTGGGACACCGAGATGTTCGTGCTGCCGCTGCTCACCCACACCGCCCCGCAGGCCGTCGCCGAGGCGCTGCGCTGGCGGTACAACACCCTGGACGCCGCCCGGGAGCGGGCTGCCCAGCTCGGGCTCGGCGGGGCGGCGTTCCCCTGGCGCACCATCGAGGGCTCGGAAGGATCGGCGTACTGGCCGGCGGGCACCGCGGCCTTCCATGTGAACGCCGACATCGCCGACGCGGTCGTCCGCTACGTCGAGGCCACCGGCGACACCCGCTTCGAGAGGGAGACGGGAGTGGAACTGCTGGTGGAGACGGCCCGTCTGTGGTGGTCGCTCGGCCACCACGACCACCACGGCGTCTTCCACATAGACGGCGTCACCGGCCCCGACGAGTACAGCGCGGTCGCCGACGACAACACCTACACCAACCTGATGGCCCGCCAGAACCTGCTCGCGGCCGCCGACGCCGTCCTGCGGCACCCGCGGGAGGCGGAGCGCCTGCGCGTGGACGAGGAGGAGAGCGCGGCCTGGCGGGACGCGGCCGAGGCCATGCACGTCCCGTACAACGACGAACTCGGCGTGCACGAGCAGCACGCCGGATTCACCCGCTACCAGCGCTGGGACTTCGCCGGCACCCGCGCCGACCAGTACCCGCTGCTCCTGCACTTCCCCTATTTCGACCTCTACCGCAAACAGGTCGTCAAGCAGGCCGACCTGGTGCTCGCCATGTACACCTGCGACTCGTTCTTCGAGGAGGAGCAGATCGCCCGGAACTTCGCCTACTACGAGCCGCTGACCGTCCGCGACTCCTCCCTGTCCGCCTGCTGCCAGGCCGTCGTCGCCGCCCGCGCGGGCCATCTCGGGCTCGCCTACGCGTACACGACCGAGGCCGCCCTGATGGACCTGCAGGACCTGGAGCACAACACCCGGGACGGGCTGCACATCGCCTCGCTCGCCGGGACCTGGATGGCGCTGGTGGCGGGCTTCGGCGGGATGCGCCGGGACGGCGAGGGACTGCGCTTCGCGCCACGCCTCCCCGAGCGGCTGCGCCGCCTCGCCTTCCGCCTGCAGTTCCGTGGCCGCTGCCTGCGGGTGGAGATCGGTGCGGACAAGGCGACGTACACGCTCCTCGACGGTCCGCCGCTCACCCTGCGCCATCACGGGGAGACGTTCACCGTGCGCGCCGAGGAGCCACTGGTCCGCGCCGTGCCCCCGCTCCCGCCACGCCCGGCCCCCGAACAGCCCCTGCACCGGGTGCCGAACGGCGGCTGAACGCGCATCGGTGGCGTGGGTGCCGGCTCAGGTCCGGCGCCCACGGGCCCGCTGTCGGCTCAGTTCAGCACGCCCGTCAACAGGCCGAGCAGGTCGCGGGTGGCGTCGACGGCGCCGAGCGCCGCGAGGGTGCCGAGGGCGAGGACGGCCAGCGCGGCGGACCACAGGTGCGGGGGCGGGGCCGTCTGCAGGGCCGCGATGCGGCGGGTGACGGCGCGATCGGTGAAGTGCAGGGCACATCCGGGGCGGGCGTCGCGCGCGGTGAGCGCGGCGCGGGCCAGTGCGCGGGCGGTGGTGCGACGGTCCCCGACGTCGTCCGCCGCCCGCTCGTCCGCCCACCGCTCCACCAGGAAGGTCACGGCGGCACGGACCGGGCCCAGCAGCGGGTTGGCCGCGGCGGCCAGCGTCGCGGCGGTCACCAACATGCCGTGCCGGTGCGCGAGATGGGCCCGCTCGTGCGCGAGGAGCACGCGGCGCTCGGACGGCTCCAGCGCGCCCAGCATCGCGGAGGTGACCACGATCCGGCCCGGCCGCCCCGGAACGGCGAACGCCCGCGCCACCGGCGAGGCGGCGACGACCAGTTCGGTGTCGGCCGGATGCCCCGCGCACAGGCGCCGCAGAGCCCGGCGCGTGGCGCGCTCGCGCCGGATCGCCCCGTACACCCGATGGGCGACGAGCAGGAGGGCGAGACCGGCCGCGACCCCGACCAGCTCGGGTACCGGGTCGACCAGCCGGCGGCCGTCCTCGCGCGCCTCCGCGACCACCGGCGGCGCGTCCCCGAGCAGCGCGGCGGCCAACAGCAGCAGCGACCAGGTGGTGGCGGCGGCGGTGAGCACGGCCGCCCAGGTCAGCACCCGCGCGGCGAGCGCGGGCGCCACGCGCCGGCCGATCGACGGGCTGACGGCCAGAAGCAGCACGGACAGCAGCAGCGGGGTGTAGACGTCGAACCTCATGCGTCGCCTCCGGCGAGCAGCTCGCGCAGCGCCCGTTCCTCCTCGGGGCTCAGACCCGTCACGAACTGCTGGAGCGCCGCGATCGGATCAGGCCCCCGGTCCAGGGCCTCGTGCATCGCCGCGGCGGTCAGCTCCGCCGCGTTCTTGGCGGGCCGGTACGCGCCGCGCCGCCCGTCGGCGTCCCGCAGCACCAGCCCCTTGTCGTACAGGCGCTTGAGGATGGTGTGCACCGTGTTGTAGGCGAGGCCGCCGCCGATCTCGGCCTGGATCTCCGCAGGGGTCAACGGCCGGTCGGTGGCCCAGAGTGCGGCCAGTACCTCGCTCTCCAGCGCCCCGGCGCCGCGCCGCTCCGCTCTGCCGCGGGACCCTGTGACAGCCATGCCCCAACCTTACAGCGCGTAGGGCCGTCCGCCGGATGGCGGTACGCGCTCGGCGAACTCTCGCGATCCACGCTAATTTGTCGGTGTTTTTCCTGACCCTCTCCTTTGTCCCTACAGGCTGTAGGGTTACGGTGTTTCTCCATGTCGCAGGAGCTGAGGGGTGATCATGGCCGGCAGCGCGCACGCCACACTTGACGCGGACCGGCGCGTGCGGATGACTCCTCAGGAGACGCGGTTCGCCGCCGAGGTGGGCGGATGAGCGGGCCGGTCGCGGCGGAGACCGCCCGCGACGACGTCCGGCCCGCCGATGGGCCGCTCGTCGCGTACCCGGCACGTCTCGCCGCCGCCGTCGGACGCCGGCGGGCCTACTGGCACAGCGCCGTCTGTCTCGCCGTACTGCTCTGCGCGGTCTACGTGGGCCGGCGGCACTGGCCGGCCGTGCGGACCGGAGCGGGGCGGCTGGCCGTCGCCGACCAGGGGTGGCTGCTCGTCGGGGCGGCCGCGGCCCTGGGCACGTGGGCCGCGTCGGCGCTCGCCCAGCAGGGCGCGGTCAGCCGACGGCTGCCCGGATCGCGGCTGCTCGCCGCGCAGTTCGCGGCTTCCGCCGCCAACCACCTGCTGCCCGCCGGGGTCGGCGCGGGCGCGGTGAACCTCAGGTTCCTGATGCGCTGCGGACTGCCCGCGGGCCGCTCGGCCGGAGCACTCGCCGTCAAGGCCGGTGCCGGCGCGGTGGTCCGGCTGGCGCTGATCGTGCTGCTCACCCTCGCCTGCCCCGGCCTGCTGCGCGTCCCGCACGTCTCCCCGGTCGCTCTCGCGGCCGGGCTCGGCGCCATCGCCTTCCTCGCCGCGCTCGTGGCCGGGCCGCTGTGGGCGCGCTGCCACCGCGCGGTGACGGGCCTGCTGGCCGACATCCGCGCCGTGCACACCTGCCCCGTCCGCGCGGCGGCCCTGTGGGGCGGCTCGTTCGCCTTCGCCGCCCTGCACTCCGCGGTGGTCATCGCCGTCGCCCAGGCCGTCGAACTGCCCCTGCCCCCGCTGCAGACGGCCCTGCTGTACCTCGCCGCGAGCAGCGCCGCCGCCCTGCTGCCCACCCCGGGCGGCCTGGGCTCGCTGGACGCGGCGCTCGTCTTCGCGCTGACCGCGTCCGGCGCCCCCGGTGCGACGGCCGCCTCCGCCGTGCTCGGCTACCGCCTGCTGACCGTATGGCTGCCGCTGATGCCGGGCCTGCTGGTGCTGACGGTCCTGGTGCGCCGCAAGGCGCTGTGAGCGGGCGGGAGTTCCCCGGCGCCCGCACCAGGTAGGACACCGGTGTTGCGGTGCGCCACACGAGAGGGAGTACGGTCGCCCAGCGCCAGGGCCGCCCGGACGGCCCGCACGCCACCTACTGAGCGGGCCCGAGACGTACCGAGCGGGCCCGAGCGCCCGCCGATGGTCGGGATGTGTCCAGGGCGACCGGTGGCAGCGTCGGCGCCATGACGTCAGAGACCTCTTCGGCCACAGCGGCCGATGCCGGTCCCGGGCAGCAGCGGCCGTGCGACAGGCCGCCTGCCAGCGGTCATCCCGCGGGCAGGCGGACCACGAAACACGCTCCGGGCGCGTGCCCGGCGTCGTGGGACACCTCGCCTCCGGCGGAGCGGGCCAGGCGTCGCGCCAGCGGCAGTCCGAGGCCCGCTCCACCGTGTCCGTCGCCGGGGTCGGCCCGCTTGCCCGGCTGGAACAACAGGTGCACGAAGGACTCGGGCACGCCCGGGCCGTCGTCCGTCACCTCCAGGCGTATTCCGTCGGCGGCCCGGCGCGCCGTCAGCGTGACGGTCGTACGGGCGTAGCGCACCGCGTTCGCGAGCAACGGACTGACGATGCGTTCGAGCAGCGCAGGCTGCACGCCCGCGGTGAGTGGCGCTCCGTCGGCGGTGACGTCGACACGCACCCCCTCGGGGGAGTTCACGGTGGCGGCCAGGTGGTGCAGGACGGGCGGCACGTCGGTCGTGCCGGGTGCCGTCGGCACGCCGTCGCGGGCCTCCTGGAGCAGCGTGTCGCAGATGGTGCGCATCGAGCGGGCCGCCTCGGCCACCACCTCGTGCGTGGCCCGGGTCTCCGCCTCGGTCCGGGGCCGGGAGCCCCACCAGTCCAGCTCGGCGACGATCCGGCTCAGCGGGGTGCGCAGCTCGTGCGACAACTCGCCGGTCAGCTGCCGTTCGTGCCGCAGCACGGCCCGGATACGGTCCAGCAGGGCGTCCAGCGAGGCGCCGAGCGCGGCCAGTTCGGCGGGCCGGCCGGTGCCGGCGAAGCGTTCCCCGGAGGCCACGGCGCTCCACTCGGTCGCCTGGTCCGTCATCGTGCGCACCGGCCGCAGCGCCCGGCCGACCGCCAGGCGGGTCAGCGCGTAGGTGCAGGCCAGAATCATGGCGTCCAGCGCGAACGAGCCCAGCAGCAGCGTCTCGGCCGAACTCCGGTACGGCGACAGGTCCAGCGCCGTCACCACGGTGGCCGGCGCTCCACGACCGGGCAGGGGGTCGACGCACAGCCGGACCGGGTCGTGGCCGTCGATGGTGGCGCAGCGGTGCCCGCCCGCCGCGGTGAGCGTGTCGGCCGTGCGGGTGAGCGCGCCGGCGCGGGAGGCGGACGGGGGGCTCTCCAGGAGCCGGGGGCCCGCGTAGATCCACACGTTGGTGTCCAGGAGCCGGTCGTTGGCGGTCTCCAGGACGCGCACCGTCGGGCCGTGTGTGTCGACCGTGGTGGCGACGGCCGCGGCGCGGGTGCGCAGTTCGTCGTCCGCCTCCCGCTCGAGCCGGTGCCCGGCCACGGTGTTGAAGGCCACGGTGAGGATCAGCATGAGCAGGGCGGCCGTCGTCAGCGCGACGAGCGAGAGGCGACCGCGCAGCGTGCGGGGCCCGAGGCCGGCGGGGAGTCCGAGACGAGCGGGGAGCCGGAGACGAGCGGGAAACCTGGGGCGTCCGGGGCCACCGGGGCGGGCCGGGGTCTTCATATGAGCCGGTGGCCGATCCCGCGCGCGGTGCCGACCGTCAGCTCGCTGCCGGCGGCCCGCAGCTTGCGCCGCAGCCGGGTCAGATACTGGTCCAGGGTGTTGTCGCTGACCTGCGCCCCCTCCGGCCAGCCCGCCCGCACCAGGTCGCGGCGGCGCACGAGCTCGCCGCCCGCCGTCGCGAGCGCGGCCAGCAGCCGGAACTCGGTGGGCGTCAGCTCGATCCGGGTGCCGTCGACGCTCGCGCTGTGGCGCACGGCGTCCAGGGCCAGGCCGCCCGCGGCGGCGGACGCCTGCGGGGGAGCGGACCGTCGCAGAGCGGCGCGGAGCCGGGCGGCCAGCTCGGCGAGGTGGAACGGCTTGGGCAGGTAGTCGTCCCCGCCGGCCGAGAAGCCGGACAGCCGGTCGGTCAGACCGTGCCGCGCGGTCAGGAACACCACCGGGGCGAGGAAGCCGTTCGCGCGCATCGCCTGGCACACGTCCCGGCCGTCCGCGTCGGGCAGCCCGACGTCCAGCACGGCGGCGGCCACGTCGGAGGTGGCCAGCCGGAGGGCGGTGGCGCCGTCGGCGGCGGTCAGCGTGTCGAAGCCTTCGTCGTGCAGGCCGCGCCGCAGTACGTCACGCAGGGCCTGATCGTCCTCGACGACCAGGATCTTGGGGCGCATGTTTCTCCAGCGGTGCGTCGGCCGTGTCCGTGAGGGGTGGGGGACCGGGCTCGTCCGGGCCGGTGCCGGGGCCGGACATCAGGCGGTCGGGCAGCCACCAGGCCGCCGCGCACAGGCAGGCGCCGAGCCAGCCGATCGCGAACAGCCAGCCGCCGAGCACGTCGGTGAACCAGTGCACGCCGAGGAAGATCCGCGTCAGACCGACCGCCGCCCCCCAACATGCCACCGTCAGGCAGACCGGGAGACGGCCCCGCGGTATGCGCAGGCACAGCGCGAGGATCACCAGACCGGCCGTCAGCGCCGAGGTGGTGGTGTGTCCGGAGGGGAAGGACCAGCCGGACGCCTCGGTCCGCCAGTACTCGTGCGGCGGGCGGGCGCGGGCGACCAGTTCCATGACGCCGTACCGGACCGCCTGGCCGGCGGCGAGGCACGCGACCCCGAGCAGCGCCGCCACCACGCGGCGGCGCCGGGTCCGGCCCGAGAGCAGCCCGGCCAGGGTGACCAGCGCGTACGGTACGACCCCGGTGCCGGTGGCGGTCAGCCAGCGGGCCAGAGCCTGCGTCACCGGCGTCCGGTGGCCGACGGACCAGTTCAGCAGGCTGTGATCGAGGAAGAGCGGCGCGCCGTTCCGGCCGGCGACGACCAGGGTGAGCACCCCGAACGCGGCCCAGGCGCCGAGCGCGACACTGCCCGCCAACTCCGCGATGCCCTTGCGATTCATGGCACCCACCGCGTCCGCGGCCCTGCCGCCGGTTGCCACCCATCCGCCTGCCGCGGTCCGGCCACCGTCCCCAGCCCCCTTGCCGTCCCCAGCCCGGTCACTGTCCGCAGCCCCCTCGCCGCCCCTGGCTCAGTCGCTGTCCGCGGCCCGGCCGCAGTCCGCCGCCCGGCCCACGTCCGGGGCCGGGGCTCGCACTGCGGCAGCTTCGTCACCGGGCCTCCTTGGCGGCCCTGCGGGAGCGCAGCACCTCGGCGGCGAGCGGGATCAGCGACACGATCACGATGAGCGCGATGACCGGCAGCAGGTACTTGTCGACGTTCGGGATCGAGGAGCCCAGCGCGTATCCGCCGAGGGTGAGGCCGATGCTCCACACCAGGCCGCCGGCCACCTGCCAGATCGTGAACGTGCGGGCCGGCACGCCGAGCGCGCCCGCCATCGGGTTGAGCACCGTCCGCACCACCGGCACGAAGCGGGCCAGCACGATCGCCTTCGCGAACCCGTAGCGCTCCAGGAGTTCCTCGGCGCGTTGCGCGCCCTCGTGCAGCCGGGCCGACCGGCTGCGGGCCAGCAGGGTCCCGCCGGCCTTGCGGCCGATCAGGAACCCGACCTGCGAACCGGTCACGGCTCCGACGGCCGCCGCGACGAGCAGCGGCCCGAGGGACAGGTGCACGCTCCGGTCGGAGGTGCCGGTGCACAGCAGACCGGCGGTGAACAGCAGGGAGTCCCCGGGCAGGAAGAAGCCGATCAGCAGGCCGGTCTCGGCGAAGAGCACCACGCCGACGCCGATCACGCCGAAGGCGGCCAGCAGCGAGTTGGCGTCGAGCAGGTTGACCGCGAGCTGCGACGACAGGTATGAGGGAGTGGCCATCGCCGCACGCCCTTTCCTTCGGCTAGGTCTTGCTTCGACTGACTCCGACTACACATTTGTAGACGACGACTCAACTGTAGACGATCGGAGCCCGGTCGTGGTTCCCGTCCCGCACCGGCCCGCCGCCGCTTCACTCGCACGGGGCCTTTCCCTCTCCATGGGCAAGGCCTGCCGCCGCCTTTACTGCACAGCTGTTGCGAGTGCGGAGCGATGGCGCAAGGCTGTGCCGCGCAGCCGTACCCGCGCCACCGAAGGACGACCCTCCCGATGACGGCCGCCCCTGGTTCCGCTCCGTCCCTCCCCGCCCGGGCCGAGGACGAGCGCTCGGCCTGGCACCGCGTCCGAGGCTCCATGACGCGGCAGGAGCGGACCAGGGCCGGCGGCATGGCCGCCTTCGTGCGCGCCCCGCACCTCATCGGCGGGGGCACCCTCGTCGGGATCGTCGCACCGCGGCATCTCGGCGCCGGCGGTGCTCCGGCCGGAGGCTCGGCGGACTCCGCAGACGCGGCGGACTTTCGCCCACGGCTGGGCCTTCTCCAAGCCGGTCCGCACGATCTACTACAACCTCACCGTCACCGTCACCGGCCCGTCCGTCGCCGCAGCTCTCCTCATCGGCACCGTCGAACTGCTCGCTCTCCTCGCCGGCGAGGAGAAGCGGACGGCGGGCCTGGCCGCCCCGGCCGAACAGCCCGTCGACCGACCCCGGAGGCGTCCGCGCTTTCTCCCCGAGGCGGTCGGTTCACTCCTCGAGATGGTCGATCTGCCGCAGCTTGTTCGTCGCGTCCAGCGCGGCCACCTTGTACGACTCCGCAAGCGTCGGATAGTTGAACACCGCGTCCACCAGGTAGTCCACCGTGCCCCCGCACCCCATCACGGACTGCCCGATGTGGATCAGTTCGGTCGCCCCGGAACCGAAGCAGTGCACGCCCAGCAGGGTCCGGTCCACCGGTGAGACCAGCAGCTTCAGCATGCCGTGGGAGTCGCCGATGATCTGCCCCCGCGCCAGCTCCCGGTACCGGGCGATGCCCACCTCGAACGGCACCCGGTCCTCGGTGAGCTGGTCCTCGGTCCGCCCGACGAAACTGATCTCGGGAATCGTGTAGATCCCGATCGGCTGCAGGTTGTGCATCCGCCCGACCGGCTCCCCGCAGGCGTGGTACGCGGCCGCCCGGCCCTGCTCCATGGAGGTCGCGGCGAGCGCCGGGAAACCTATGACGTCACCGACGGCGTAGATGTGCCCGACCTCGGTGCGGTAGTGCTCGTCGACCCGGATCCGGCCGCGTGCGTCGGCCGTCAGACCCGCCTTGTCCAGGCCGAGGCCGGCGGTCAGCCCCTGCCGGCCCGCCGAGTACATGACCGTGTCGGCGGGGATCTTCTTACCGCTCTCCAGCACGGTCAGGGTGCCCCGGGGATGCCGCTCGACGGCCGCCACCGTCTCTCCGAAGCGGAACGTCACGGCCAGGTCCCGCAGGTGGTACTTGAGGGACTCCACCACCTCGACGTCGCACAGGTCCAGCATCCCGGGCCGCTTCTCGACGACCGTCACCTTGCTGCCCAGTGCGGCGAACATCGAGGCGTACTCCATGCCGATCACCCCGGCGCCCACGATCACCATGGAGCGCGGCACCCGCTCCACCGAGAGCACGTTGTCGGAGTCCATGATGGTCCGCCCGTCGAACTCCACGCTGTCCGGGCGGGCCGGCCGGGTGCCGGTGGCGATGACGATGTGCTCGGCGCTCAGCAGCCGTTCGTCGCCCGTCACGTCGTCGCTCAGGGCGATCGTGTGCGGATCGACGAACCGGGCCGTCCCCGGGAACAGGGTCACCTGGTTGCGGGAGAGCTGGCTGCGGACCACGTCCACCTCGCGGCCGACCACGTGCCGGGTGCGCGCGGTCAGGTCGGCGACGGTGATCTCCTCCTTGAGGCGGTAGCTCTGCCCGTACATGTCGCGCTGGGTGAGACCGGTCAGGTAGAGCACGGCCTCGCGCAGCGTCTTGGACGGGATGGTGCCGGTGTGCAGGGAGACACCGCCCACCATGTCGGGGCGGTCGATGACGGCGACCCGGCGGCCGAGCTTGGCCGCGGCGATGGCGGCCTTCTGTCCGCCGGGTCCGGATCCGATGACGAGCATGTCGAAGTCGGGCACCCTCGGGAGTCTGGCAGCCGCCGGGCACCCTGCGGAAGGCCCCTGCGCCGCACAGCCTTCCCGGCCGCCGACGGACACACCGATGCGCCGAGCGGACCCGGAACTCTTTCGCGGAGCACCGTGCGCCCGCCCGGCCGGACCCCCGTTGTCGTGTGATTCCCGGACCGCCCTAGGGCAGCAGCTTCTCCACGGCCGCCCATCCTTCGGTCTCCAGCTTGCGCCGCGCCCAGTCGAGGTTCTTCGGGGTGACGTCCCTGCCCGCCGCCATCACCAGGTCCTCCGGCGTGACATTCTGCGAGGGAGCGGTGTGAAGCAGGGCGTCCGGGGTGGTGTGGTCGTCGGGCGACCGGGATCCTTCGGGTGCTGACGTCGACATGATGCCTCCTCCTCGGTCCGGATGACCGCATCCGTGCCGGTGCCGCCGAACGGGGCACACTCTCACCATTGCCCGCCTTCGCGCACCCTGCATCCGGAGGGCATGGCGCGCCGAGACACTGAGCGGTTGCCCAGGCCGGAAGAATTCACCCGCACCTAAGCTGGTACAAGCAGGCACAAAACACCGGGGAGGCCCCAGCGATGGCCGACATTCGCTTCCAGCAGGATCTGTCCGGGATCCCCCGCTACCTGCCGATCGCCGAGCACGGCCTCATCGGCGACCTGCGCACGGTCGCCCTGGTCGGCAGCAACGGCACCATCGACTGGTACTGCTGCCCGTCCTTCGACGCCCCCAGCGTCTTCGCGGCGGTCCTGGACGCCGAGCGCGGCGGGCGCTTCGAGCTGGCCGCCGCCGTACCGGCACGCACCAAGCAGTTCTACTTCCCCGACACCAATGTGCTGATCACCCGGTTCTTCACGGAGGACGGCGTCGGCGAGGTGCAGGACTTCATGCCGGTCAGCGGGGCGGAATGCGGCGCCGCGGTCCGGCACCGGCTGATCCGGCGCGTGGTGTGCGTCCGCGGCACCGTGCCCTTCCGGGCCCTGGTCGCCCCGCGCTTCAACTACGGCGCCGACCAGCACACCGTGAGTGAGCGGGACGGCCTGGTGGTCTTCGATTCCCCCAAGCTGTCCCTCGCGCTCACCTCCACGGTCGCCCTGGAGCACGACGGCCGGGACACGTGGGCCGACTTCAAGCTCAGCGAGGGTGAGACCGCCGTGCTCGCCCTGGACCAGGTCGGCGCAGAGGTGAGCCCGCGCGCCTGCGCCCACGCGGAGGCGGAGCACGAGTTCAACGCGACCGTCGCCTACTGGCGGCGCTGGCTCCAGCAGTCCCGCTACCGAGGCCGCTGGCGCGAGATGGTGCACCGCTCGGCGCTCACCCTCAAGCTCCTCACCTACGCGCCCACCGGCGCCATCGTCGCCGCGCCCACCACCAGCCTGCCCGAGCAGATGGGCGGCGAGCGCAACTGGGACTACCGCTACGTCTGGGTCCGCGACGCCGCCTTCGCCGTCTACGCGCTGCTGCGGCTCGGCTTCAGCGGCGAGGCCGAAGCCTTCATGAAGTTCCTGACCACCCACATCAGCCCCGGGGACGGCGCCGCCTCCGGCCCGCTGCAGATCATGTACGGCATCGACGGGCGCACCCAGCTGCCCGAAAGCGAACTGTCCCACCTGGAGGGACACGAGGGCTCCTCCCCGGTCCGGGTCGGCAACGCCGCCGCCGACCAGCTCCAGCTCGACATCTACGGCGCCCTGATCGACTCCATCTACCTCTACGACAAGTGGGCCCAGCCCATCTCCAGCAGCCAGTGGGACGACGTGTGCCAGCTCGTCGACTGGGTGTGCGACCACTGGGACCAGCCCGACGAGGGCGTGTGGGAGACCCGCGGCGGCCGCAAGAACTTCCTGTACTCGCGGCTGATGTGCTGGGTCGCGATCGAGCGGGCCATCCGCCTCGCCACCCACCGGGGGCTGCCCGCCGACCATCGCCGCTGGCGCCAGCAACGCGACGCCATCTACCGGCGGATCATGGACCGCGGCTGGTCGGAGTCCCGGAGCGCCTTCATGCAGACCGAGGAGGGCGACGTGCTCGACGCCTCCGTGCTGATGATGCCGCTCGCCAAGTTCATCGCCCCCACCGACCCCAAGTGGCTGTCCACCCTGGACGCCCTCACCGAGGACCTGGTCTCCGACTCCCTCGTCTACCGCTACGACCCGCAGGCCAGCCCCGACGGCCTGCGCGGCGACGAGGGCACCTTCTCCATCTGCTCCTTCTGGTACGTCGAGGCACTGGTCCGGGCGGGCCGGCTCGACGAGGCCAGGCTGGCCTTCGAGAAGATGCTCACCTACGCCAACCATCTCGGCCTGTACGCCGAGGAGATCGGCCGCACCGGTGAGCAACAGGGCAATTTCCCGCAGGCGTTCACCCACCTGTCCCTGATCAGCGCCGCCTTCAACCTCGACCGCGCCCTCGGCTGACCGCGGTCCGGCCCGGTCTGACCGGACCGGGCCGGGCCTCAGGGCAACGGCTGCTCCGCCCAGATGATCTTGCCGGTGGGCGTGTAGCGGGTACCCCAGCGCTCGGCGAGCTGCGCGACCAGGAACAGGCCCCGGCCGCCCTCGTCGGTGCTCGCCGCGTACCGCAGATGCGGCGAGGTGGTGCTGTGGTCGGAGACCTCGCAGATCAGCGTGCGGGCGCGCAGCAGCCGTACGCCGATCGGGGCGCGCGCGTAGCGGATGGCGTTGGTGACCAGCTCGCTCAGCATCAGCTCGGTCGTGAACGACAGCTCCTCGAGCCCCCACTCGGACAGCTTGCGGGTCACCGCGGCCCGTACGTCCGAGACGGCCGCCGGGTCGGACGGCACCTGCCACTCGGCGACCCGGTCGGAGCCGAGGACCCGGGTGCGGGCCACCAGCAGCGCCACGTCGTCGCTGGGCCGGGCCGGGAGCCGGTCGAGCACCGTCCGGCAGGTGTCCTCCGGCGAGGCGTCCCGCGCGCGGCCGAGCGCGTCACGCAGCAGCTCAAGACCCTCGTCGATGTCCCGGTCCCGGTCCTCCACCAGCCCGTCGGTGTACAGCACCAGCCGGCTGCCCTCCGGCAGTTCCAGATCGACGGTCTCGAACGGCAGCCCGCCCAGGCCCAGCGGGGGCCCGGCCGGCACGTCCGGGAACTCCACGCGGCCGTCCGGGTACACCAGTGCGGGCGGCGGATGACCGGCCCGCGCGACGGTGCAGTGCCGGGACACCGGGTCGTACACCGCGTACAGGCAGGTCGCCCCGGTGACCGCGGCGGCGCCGTCGGCCGGGGTCTCGTCCTGGTCGATGCGCCCCACCAACTCGTCCAGCAGGCTGAGCAGTTCGTCCGGCGCGAGATCCAGCGAGGAGAAGTTGTGCACGGCGGTGCGCAGCCGGCCCATCGTCGCCGCCGCGTGCAGCCCGTGCCCCACGACGTCCCCCACCACGAGCGCCACCCGGGCACCGGACAGCGGCAGCACGTCGAACCAGTCGCCGCCCACCCCCGCCTGCGCCGGCAGATAGCGGTAGGCGATGTCCAGGGCGTCCTGCTCGGGCAGGGTGCGCGGCAGCAGGCTGCGCTGGAGCGTCACCGCCATGCTGTGCTCACGGGTGTAGCGGCGGGCGTTGTCGATCGACACGGCGGCCCGCGCGGCCAGTTCCTCGGCGAGGGCCAGTTCCTCCGCGTCGAACGGCTGCGGCTTCTGCGACCGCCAGAAGGTGGCCACCCCGAGGACCAGGCTGCCCGCCCGCAGCGGCACGGTGATCAGCGAGTGGATGCCGTACGCCATGATCTGCTCGGTGCGCTCCAGGTCCTGCGCCTGCCAGCCGGTCGCCTCGTCCAGCCGGGGCTCCGCCACGGACTGTCCCGTCGTCAGACTGCGGGCCTGCGGTGAGGTCGCCACGAACCGGATGCGTTCGCCCACCTGGTACAGGGGGGCGTCCTTGCGGACACCGGTGCAGGCGGCCCGGCGCAGCGCGGTGCCGGGTTTGGGTTCCTCGCCGTTCAGCACCGCGTCGAACAGGTCCACGGTGGCGAAGTCCGCGAAGCGTGGGACCGCGAGTTCGGCCAGTTCCTCGGAGGTCCGGGTGACGTCCAGGCTGGTGCCGATGCCGACTCCGGCGTCGTACAGCATGTTCAGCCGCTCGCGGGCCACCTCGGCCCGGCCGGACAGGGCGCGCAGCTCCGTGGAGTCGCGCAGCGTGGTGACGCTGCCGGGCGGGCCGCCGCGCAGGTCGGTGGGGCGCTGGTTGATGGCCAGCAGCCGGTCCTTGACCAGGTGCACCTCGTCGGTGGCGACCCGTCCCGAGGCGAGCAGCCCGGCCGTCTCGTCGTCCAGCCCCAGCTCCAGCACATGCCGCCGCTCGGCGTCCTCGGGCAGGTCCAGCAGTCGTTGGGCCTCGTCGTTGGCCAGCAGCAGGCGGCCGTCGCCGCCGACGATCAGCACACCCTCGCGCACGGCGTGCAGCACCGCGTCGTGGTGCTCGTACATCCGGGTCATCTCGTACGGGCCGAGCCCGTGCGTCTGGCGCAACAGCCGTCTGCTGACCAGGGCGGTGCCGCCGGTGGCCAGGGCGAGGGCCGCCGCCGCCGCGCCGAGCAGCAACGGCAGCTGCTGTTCGGCGACCCCGCCGACGTGCGCGGTGGTGATGCCGGCCGACACCAGGCCGACGACCTTGCCGGCGGAGTCCTTCACCGGCACCACGACCTGCACGAGCGGGCCGAGGGTTCCGTTGACCTCCTCCACGACCGTGCCTCCGGCGAGAGCCGGACCGATCGTGCCGACGAACTTCTTGCCGATCCGGTCCTTCTTGGGGTGCGTGTAGCGGATGCCTTCGGTGTTCATCACGACGACGAAGTCCACCTCGGCTCCCTTGCGGGCGGCCTCGGCGCGCGGCTGGAGGACCGCCGTCGGGTCCGGGGTGCTCAGCGCGGCGGCCGTGCCGGGCGCGTTCGCGAACGCCTGGGCGACGGCGAGGGAGCGGTTGCGGGCCTCCTGCTCACTGTCGTGCCGTACCTGGAGGACCTGCGCCACCACGGCCGACACGACCAGCAGCAGCACGATCACCACTTGCAGGACGAACACCTGACCGGCGACGCTCCGTCCGCTCACCGCCGCGCGCAGCACCGCGGGCCGGGCGCCGTTCACGCCGTCTCCGCCCGGTCTCGGCGTGGCGAGCGGCGGGCGCGGACGCCCGAACGGACGGGGCGGCCGTGTGTCGGGCCGGCCGGGCATTCGGACCATGAGCCATGTCTACACTGCCCGGCCGCGACAGGCGAGAGAGTTGGTGCAGGTGCGGGTGAGATCGACGAGATCCGGGGCCGGGGGATCGGGGCGGGCACGGTGACCCGGCCGGACCACGCTCACACCACTGCCTCACCCGAGTGGCGGGACCCCGAGAGGGCTCCTCGTAATGGACAACGTAATACCGCGTGCCGCAACGCGGGGGCGTCGGCGCGGCTGCACCCTTCGTCAGGAGCCGAGATGACCACCCGCTCTTCGTCCGTCAGTCCCGACGACCCCGACATATCGCCCGAGCACGCCGCCGCCACGGTCGACGTACCGCGCGCGGCCGGTGTCGACCGTTCCGTGGCGGACGTCACCCGCCTGATCACCCTCCTCACCCGGCCGCCCCGCGACACGGACAGCGCCGACGAGGCGATCGGCGCCGCCGGGCAACAGCGCCCGGTGGACGGGGTCTCGCGGCTGATGGAACCGCCGCACCGCACGCCCGCGAAACCCCACCGCGGGCGCGCGGCCGTCCCGGCGACGCCCGTCAACCGGCCCGTCGAGGGTCTTGCCGAACTGCTCGCCGGGCGGGTCGCCGCACGACCCGGGGGCGCCCACACCGGACCACAGCCGGCGCCGCCCGCCGCCGAGTCCGTCTCCGCGCGCAGTACGACTCCGCCCGCGACGACCGCGCCCGCGAAGTCTCCGGCGGCCACGATCTCGGTGGTCAAGTCTCCGACCGCCAAGTCCCCGTCCACCGCGTCCACCGCGTCGCCCGCATCCTCCACGTCGGCCTCGGCGTCCCCTGCGGCGTCTGCGTCGGCTGCGGTCTCTGCTTCGGCGTCGGCGTCTGCCACGTCCGCCCCCGAGACCGGCACGGCGGTCGGCCCCCGGACGTCCGGGGGCCTGGACTGGTGTGCGCGCGCCACCGCGCTGGCCGTGTTCCTGTGCGGGGCCGCCCACGCCCCGCGCTACTGGACCGGCCCGGCCTCCGGCGTCCTCGGGGCCACTCTCCTGGCGTCCGGCGCCTGTGTGCTGCTGGCCCTCGCGCTGCTGGTGCGAACGCCGCAGGTCCGGCTGGGGGCGGCGACCTGCGCGCTGGCCGTCGCGGCGGCGCTCGTCGCCGCACAGGCGCTGGGCGGGAGGTCCGGCCTGCCGGACCCGGCACTCTTGCAGGCCGCACTGCTGGCACCGCCCTGGCTGGCGGGCACGGCCGCCGCCGTCGCCGCCCTCGCGGCCCTGACCGTCCTGCTGACCGGCCTCACTGTGGCGAACCTCCGCCACGACGAGGGGAGTTGAGCCGGCCGTCCGTCGAAGTTCGCACGGGCCGCAGGATCAGGTGACCGTCCTCTCGGACGGCCGCCATGGCGAACGGGAAGGTGTCCGCCTCCAGGCACATCGCCGCGTCCTCGGGGTGGACACCCGCCCGGCCCAGCCGCACCTCCTCGGCGAGCCGGAGCGCGCCGCCGGAACGCCGGGCCCGGTCGAGGTACGGAGCGGGGTCGGCGTACGGGGTGAGGTCGGTGTACGGGGCGGGGCCGGCGTCGGCCGAGCCGGCCCGGGCCGCGATGTACTGGGCGCAGGCCAGGTCCTCTTCGGCCGTCCCGCCGTCCCCGGTGACGACGAAGGTCACGGCGTCCGGGCGGACCCGCCGCAGCAGTTCGGCCGTCGCCCCGGCCACGACGAAGCTCGCGCACAGCAGCAGCCGCGCGTCCGCGACCGCCAGCGCTCCCGCCGTCCCCGCCGTGGTCTTCTGCACGACCGTACGGCCGCGTACGTCGAGGGAGCGCAGCTGGGCGGGCGAGTTGGCCAGGTCGAAACCCGGCACCGGCGCGCCGTCCTGGAAGGCCAGCCAGCCGGGGTGACGGGACTTCAGCTCAAGGGCCTCCTCCTGGGTACCGGTGAAGACGATCTTCTCCGCACCGCCCCTGAACGCCCAGGCGGCCACGGTGAACGCGCGCATCACGTCGACGACCACGGCGACGTCCGGTTTCGTCGGTGCGGTCTGAATGCCGGTGTAGGTAGGTCGCATCGGACCATCGTGTGGCATACCGGAACCGGCGCGCCGCGCGGGGGCGTGCGTACCGGCGTTCAGAACTCGCCGGCCTCCGGCGGCAGTCGGCGCGTGGCGCGCAGGCTGCGCAGGGCGAGGAGCAGGACGCCGATGTCATCCAGGTAGACGGGGTCGGGCAGCAGGTCGGTGGGCAGCACGAGGTAGAGGACCGCGCCCCAGAACACCCAGCGCGGCCCCGTGGGCAGCCCCGCCCGCCGCAGGGTCCGGCGAGCCCGGACCAGCCGGACCAGCAGGACGACGGCGACGGTCAGCAGCAGGACCGCGATGACGACGGCGGCGGCGATCAGCAGCTGGATCGTGGTCGAGTCCATGCGGTCTCCTGTCCCTCGGCTCCGGCGGACGCCGGACCGGTCTCCCTCACGAGTCCGCGCCGGTCCCGGTCACGACGGCCGGCCGGGGCCGTCGGAGCCTGGCGCGTCGTCCGGCGGCGGTGCCTGACGCGATGTCCTGGGGGTGAACCCGAGCCGCTCGAACGTCCGCGTCAGCTGCTGCAGCGGGGACGGCGTCCGGGCCGCGCCGGGCCGCTGCTGCGGCAGGGCCGGGACGGTCCCGTCGCGGTAGGCGGCGAGCGCCTCGTGGGCCTGCTCGGCCGCCTGCCGGTACAGGTCCCGGGACTTCGTCATGGCCTCCAGCGCCTCGGCGTACATCGCCACCCGCCGACGCTCGCGCTCCAGCTCCTCCTGGACGGTCAAGAGCGTCCAGTTCTCGCGCAGATCCGTCAACGCCTCCGCCATGCCCTGCGGCAGCGGCCGGGGCAGGGCGGCGAAGTGCCGTACGGCGCCGAAGAGTTCGGTGGGCTCGGAGCCGTCGAGGAAGACGCTGCGCACGCGGTGCGCCCGCGGGTCGTAGCCGTCCGGCGCGGGGTCCGGGGCCAGCAGGACCGCTCCGCCGCGCGGCACCTCGACGTCGAGGTCCTTCAGCGCCCAGTTGACGGCGCGCAACTGCTGCGGGGCGGCGCGGTGCTCCAGCACGCGGTGGCGCAGCCCCGGCGGCAGCAGCCGTGCCAGGGGCAGCCTGCCGTGCTCGTCCGGGGTCATCGCCTCGTGCACGACCAGGTTGACGCACCAGGCCTCGCGGGCGGCCTCCCGCAACCGGCGCCGCATCTCCTTGTCGTCCTCGGGCAGCGCGTTGACCTGCCGGAAACGCAGACCGGCGACGGTGGGATGGTGGTCCCAGTCACCGTCGTAGCCCGGCGCCGAGCCGCCCTCCGGCCAGAACAGGGTGGCCGGCGAGGCCCACGCCTCGTCCCACGGCTGCTCCGCCTCGGCGACCAGCGTCCACTCGTACCCCTCGGGGCGGGTCTGCCTCGGTACGAGGGTGAGCCGGGCGCGCACCGTGACCGTACCGGCGGCGCGCCAGCGTGCCTCGAAGATCCGGTGGACGGAGCCGTCGGGCACGAGCGGCTCGGCGAAGTCGTCGATGTCCCCGCCCTCCCTGTGCCGGTGCAGGGTGCGGCGGACGACGTCCTCGGTTGCGGGGCCTGTGTGGCGGCCGCGGGCCGCCCAGAGGGTCCCCGGGATGGCAGCGCGGTCGGTGGCGGAGTTCGACATGAGCCAATCTGCTGATGGGGGCGGGTGCGCCCTCCAGTATCACCGCTCGGGGTCGTGACGGGTCGGCCGGGGCCCGCGGGCGGCGCGTCGCGGCGGACGGACGCCCCCGCGTGCGGTGCCCGCGCGGACGCCACGGTGCGCCGGGCGCGCTGGGTGTGTGCCGTGCACCCGGGGAGCGTGCCGTACGCCCCCGGCGACCGCCGTCCCCGCCGTCGGGCGCCCAGACTGGTCCGGCGAACGGGGCCCGTCCACCCATCCGCTTCGGGACGGGCCCTGTTCCGTGGCCAGCCATGGGCTGACCGTGGACGAACGGCGGCGGTGTCCACAGGCGGCCCGAAAGCGCAGGTCCCTGGGGACTGGACACCGCTGGACCCCGACAAGGCCGATCGACGGCCCGGTCGAGGTCCAGCGGTGAAGAAGGGGGGACAGGTGAGACTCAGGCGCCGCTCTCCCGGAGCATGTCCTCGCGCTCGACGATCTTCACGCGGTCGCGGCCCTGCGGCTCGCCCAGCGCCCGCTCGGCGGCGTCCAGCCTGTACCAGCCCTCCCAGGTGGTGAAGCGGACCTCGCGCTCGGCGAGGAAGGCGTCCACCGCCTCCGGCTCGGGCGAGGCGGGGATGTGCAGACGGCCGTTCGCGTGGTCGTCCAGCAGGTTGGCCACGGTCTCGTTGGCGTCGCCCTTGGTGTGGCCGATGAGACCGATCGGACCGCGCCGGATCCAGCCGGTCACGTACGTCGACCGGAGGTGGGAGCCGCTCTCCTCGACGACCCGGCCGCCCTCGTCCGGGACCGTGCCCGAGGCGGTGTCCCACGGCAGCTTGGGCAGTTCCTCGGACAGGTAGCCGACGGCCCGGTAGACCGCGGTGACGTCCCAGTCCTTGAACTCGCCGGTGCCCTTGACGTTGCCGGTGCCGTCGAGGGCGGTGCGCTCGGTGCGCAGCCCGGTGACCTCGCCGTCCTTGCCGAGGATCTCGGCGGGAGACTCGAAGAAGTGCAGGAACAGCTTGTGCGGCCGGTCACCGGTGTCGCGGATCGCCCAGTTCTCGAGGGTCTTGGCGACCATGTCGGCCTGCTTGTTGCCGCGCCGGGTCTCGATCGAGCCCGCGTCGTAGTCGATGTCCTCGGGGTCGACGATGACCTCGATGTTGGGGGAGTGGTCCAGCTCCCGCAGCTCCATCGGGGAGAACTTCGCCTGCGCCGGGCCGCGCCGGCCGAAGACGTGGATCTCCAGCGCCTTGTTCGCCTTCAGGCCGTCGTAGACGTTCGCCGGGATCTCCGTCGGCAGCAGCTCGTCCGCCGTCTTGGCGAGGATGCGAGCCACGTCGAGGGCCACGTTGCCGACGCCGAGCACGGCGACCTTCTCGGCCTCCAGGGGCCAGGTGCGCGGCACGTCCGGGTGGCCGTCGTACCAGGAGACGAAGTCCGCAGCGCCGTAGGAGCCGTCGAGGTCGATGCCGGGTATGGACAGCTCACGGTCGGCCATGGCGCCGGTGGAGAAGATCACCGCGTCGTAGAACGCGCGCAGGTCGTCCAAGCTGATGTCGGTGGGGTAGTCGACGTTGCCGAAGAGGCGGATCTGCGGCTTGTCGAGCACCTGGTGCAGGGCGGTGATGATGCCCTTGATGCGCGGGTGGTCGGGGGCGACGCCGTACCGGATCAGGCCGAACGGGGCGGGCATCCGCTCGAAGAGGTCGATGGACACGCCGGGGTCGGCGGCCACCTCGGACTTCAGCAGGGCGTCGGCGGCGTAGATCCCGGCGGGGCCGGCTCCGACGATGGCTACCCGCAGGGGGCGCGGCATGATCAGGTTCCCTTCGAGCGTGAAACAGGCGACTCGTCGGAAACCCTAAGCTAAGGCAGCCCTAAGTTAGTACGCGGGTCCGGTCTATGACCTCATAAGTCGATCTTATGTCATGTCCAGGTGTCACTTATGGCGCCGGAGGCGGTCGCGCAGAGGGTGGATCGCGCCGGTCAACAAGACGTGGTGGAAGCGGCGTTGCCCGGCGTGGTGGTGGACCGGCGGGAGAGCCGGAGGTGGTGCGCCCGTCGTCGATGCGTCTGGTTCCGGTTCGTCGTGCGCGTCACGCGGGGCGGATCACCCGGTGGATCGCCTTTTCTCCGGCGCCGTAGACCGACTCCTCGCGGATGGACGACCCCGGGCCGGGGGCGTGCACCATCATGCCGTCGCCGACGTACAGGCCCACGTGCCGGTCGTCGTCGAAGAACAGCACCAGGTCCCCGGGCCGGACGGATTCGAGAGTCACCGGGGTGCCCGCGAGCGCCTGCTGGTGCGCGGCTCGTGGCAGCGTGACGCCCGCCGCCCTCCAGGCACCCTGAGTGAGGCTGGAGCAGTCGTAGGAGTCCGGTCCGGTGGCTCCCCAGACGCAGGGCTTCCCGATCTGCGCTCGTGCGAAGGCGATGGCCCTGGCGGCTCGTGCGAGGGGGGTGGGCTCGGGGGTGGGGGTGACGGTGGCCGCCGGCGTGGGCCAGGTGTCCTGTGCGGGTGGGATCTGAGGTGCCGGGGGAGGGGCGTCGAGTCGGGCGGTGTGCCGGGACAGCAGGTCCCGGGCGGCTGCGAGCTTGCGTCGGACGTCGGCCTTGGAGTCCGCGGGGGAGGGGCGCTGGGGTACGGGGACGGGAAGTGCGGTCGTCTTTGCCGTAGCGGCGGAGAGCGGGTCGGGCATGCCGGGGCCGAGGGACTCCGCCGGACTCGCTTCGGCCGGCCGAAGCGCACTCCTGACGGGCAACTCCCCATAAACCGGAGGGAGTTCACTCGCTCCGTCGACGGGAGGTTCGGCCGGTCGCCCTGCGGGAAGTTCAACCGGTCGCCGCGCGGGCAGTGTCGCGGAACGCCGGCTCGACAGGTCTGTGCCGCCCGCCTCCAGGGCGAGCCGCGGCCGCGCGCTCGTACCGGCCGGGGAGGCGCCTTCCGTGAGTTCCGCCGTCGCGCGGCCCGCGCCCGGTGCCGGGGCACCCGTGGGCGGAGCGGGCAAGGCGGGCCGGTCGGTCGCCGTGATCTCCTGCGCGTCGCCCCCCGGACGGCAGATGTCCGCCCGCTCCCGGTTGCGAGCCGGAATCACCGAGGTGTCCGGCAGTCGGTCGGCCGGGAGGGTCGCGGGCACCGTCGGGCCGAGCTTCGCGCGAGCCGCGTCGAACCACTGCCGGGCCACCGCGTCGAGCGCGGGATCCGAGGGCCGGCTCTGCCGCAGGGCGGGCGGCGCGCCCCTCCTGCGTGTCGCCACCGCCATCGCCCGGGTCGCGTTGAAGTTCCCCGTCGCGTTCTCGGCCCGGTCGTAGAGGGAGTCGATCCGCTGCCGCACCTCGTCGCGCTCCGGCGCCATGGGAGACGTGCTCCTTCCTTGCCCTGTAAGGCAGTTGGGCCGACCTGCCGGAAGGTCGTCGGATCTCCCGGCCCGGTGTGCCACTGCCCCGCTCACGGAGCGGGGCAGCCGCGTGGCCTGGCGTCAACCTAACGAACTTGTGTGCCTCGTGTGAAGGTTGACGAGTGGAATGCCTGATGCGTATGCGCGAGGTTCGTCGATGCGTTCGTCAGGCGACACGGAGAGTGCGCTTGGCCAGCTCGTACGCCGGCAGCATCGCCTCGTGCTCCTCGGTGTCCATCCCGCCGAGGTGCAGCACGACCGGGCCGTCGGGCGTGGTGACCGCGAGGGCGCGCTCCTTCTTGGTCTCCTCCAGGAGCTTGCTCGTGTAGAGGTACTCCACCTCCACACCGGCGACGCCACCACCCGTCTTCACGTCGCGGTACTTCTCCTTGCTGACGTTGTCCTCGGCGGCGACGAACGCGCGCAGCACGGTGCGTGCGTCCGCGCCGCCCGGCTCGCCGGTCCACACGCGCAGGAAGCCGATGTGGCCGGCGGGCTTGGCGTCGATCTCGCAGGCGGCGGTGACCGGACCCTGACGCAGGAAACTGTCGGCGAGTGCCCCCGACAGATCGCCGTCCGGCCCGTTCGACGCCTTGGACAGCTCCTTGCCGGCGTCGATGCTCTTGGCCTTCCAGTGCTGGGCGACCGCGAAGCTGACGGGCAGTTCGCAGGCCGAATCAGCGGCGCCGATCGTGCCGCCGCTCGCCACTGCCCCCTTCGTCCCCGCGCCGTCCGCCGTCGCCGACGCGCTCGCGGAGGCCTTCCGGTCACCGTCCGATGACTGCGCACAGCCTCCCAGCACCGCCGTCAGCACCACAGCCTGGACCGCTGCACCCAGCACGGACCCCACCCTGACCTGCACCGTCGTCTCCCCTCCCGTTCAGAGCCGTCAATGTAACCGAGGGGACCCGCAACGTCGTACGCGAGACGCGAGACGGCGTACGCGAGACGGCGTACGCGTCAGGCCGCCTCGCGCCCGCAGTGGAGGAAGAGGTGGGGTTCGGGTACGGCGTCGGGGTGGGCCGGGGAGAAGAGGGCGTGCTCCTCGGCCAGCACGGTCAGGCCCGCCTCCGTCGCGAGCCGGGTGAAGTCCGCGGCGGCGAAGCTCGTCACCCGCACCGGCCGGCCCATGAACACCCCGTCGACGGCCTCCAGATCGAGGGGCACGGTGGCCAGCACGGCGAGGCCGCCGGGGCGCACCGCACGCGCCACCTTGGCCACGACGGCGGACTGTTCGGCGCGGGACATCTGCAGGAGGGAGAAGTACACGCACACCGCGTCGAACGAGCTGTCGGTGAGCGGCAGTTCGCGGATGTCGACGAGGCGGAACTCGGCCTCGGGCACCTGCCGGGCGGCGAGGTCCACCATGACCGGGGAGACGTCGACGCCGAGCACGTGGTGTCCCGCCGCCGCGAGGGTCTGTGCGGTCGGCCGTCCCGTTCCGCTGCCCACGTCCAGGACCCGGCTGCCCGGTTCCAGCCGCTCCAGCAGCCACCGGAGCGAGGCCAGGTGTGCCTCGGAGGAGGCGAACGCCTTCTCGTAGTCGAGTCCCAGCGCGTCGAACACCACGGCGGCCGGTGCCCGGCGGTCGTCCTCGGCCACGACGGCTCCTCTCGTCCGCCCCGACGGGTGTCCGGCCCCGTGCGGGTGCCGTGTCCCGGCAGGTGCCGGCATCCTCGCACCCCGGCCAGGAGCCGACAACGGTGCGTCGGTCCGGGCACCGTTTGCGGGCCGTGGCGCCGGCGGGGCAGGGTTCGGGGCGTGCCTACCCTGCTGATCGTGCATCACACCCCGTCGCCCAACTGCCAGACGATGTTCGAGGCCGTCCTGTCCGGCGCGACCACACCGGAGATCGAGGGCGTGCGCGTCGTCCGCCGAGCCGCCCTGTCCGCCACCGCCTCCGACGTCCTCGACGCCGACGGCTACCTCCTCGGCACCCCGGCGAACCTCGGCTACATGTCCGGGGCCCTCAAGCACTTCTTCGACCAGGTCTACTACCCCTGTCTGGACCAGACCCAGGGCCGGCCCTTCGGCTACTACGTGCACGGCGGCAACGACGTCACCGGCGCGGTCCGCGCCATCGAGGCCATCACCACCGGCCTGGGCTGGCGCCGTGCGGCCGAGGCGGTGAGCGTCACCGGTGAGCCCGGCAAGGCCGACGTACAGGCGTGCTGGGAGCTGGGGGCCACGGTCGCGGCCGGGCTGATGGGTGACGGGTGAGAAGCCGGACCGGGAAGCGGTGCGCGTAGCCCGTTCGGCGGACGTGGTCCCGGCGCACCTCCCGCGAGGAGAAGCGGGCGAACGGCAGGGGTGTGTGTGCCGCGGTTGTGCGACTGCCATATGCCGCCGGGGCGCGGGGACCCGCGGTGGCAGGGGACCGCAGCGCATCCTCCGCCCGAGGGGGGGCGGGTGTGCGCTGCCCGGAGGGATGGAGGTGCGGGCGCGGTGTCCCTCGCCCACGATGGGACCGAGGCCGCGCCCCGCAGGACGCGGTCGCACTCTGTCGCACGTCGTCGAGTCGAGGAGCGTCGGATGCGAGCGGACGGCCACGCACCCAGGCGGCCAGGGCGGAACGAGAGGGACGAGCCGGACGCGCGCGACGAGCCGGATGGTCGGGACGAGCAGGACGCTCGGGATCTGCTGCGCCGCTGCGCGCAGGACGTCGCCGAGGTCGCCGAGGGCATCCGCGCGGTGTCCGCGCGCACGAGTACCGCGCTGCTCGCGCCGTCCCTGGCCGGGTCGGCGCGCCGGCATCCCCGTACGGGCCTGGCCGCGCAGTGGGCGCTGCTGCGGGCCCTGACGAACAAGCGGGGCCTCGGCGGCCCGGCGATCACCGCGCCCAAGGGCATGCGGCACGTTCTCGGCGCGGCCGGGGCGGCGCTGGGCCGGGAGAGCCTGGCCGCGACGGTGGCGGTCACCTCGCTGCGGCTGGGGATCGCCTCCTTGCTGGTCGACCACCCCGAGCTCGAGCGCGACCCGGGCATGCGCCGGCTGACGAACGCCCTCACCGCCGATCGCGCCCCGGTGGCCGTACGCGCCCTGCGCGGCCTGTTCAGGGACCCGGGTGCCCAGCGAGCGCTGTCCGGGCTCGCTCCCCTGATGTCCGAACTCCTCACCGTCCGAACCCTGTTGGACGAGGGTCCGGAGAACGACAGCACACGACGGGCGCCGGGAGTGCGCCGCGAGCTGTCCGCCGGTCCGGCGCACGGCATCAGCGGCTCCCGGCACACGGACACGGACCCCGACCGGGGCGAAGGCGCCGCCGACGCCGTCGACCTCACCGACCAGGAGAAGCAGACCATCGCCACCGAGGGCTCCTTCCTGGGCTTCCTGCGCAACATCGAGACGCTCTCCACCGACGGGCGGATCCTCGTACAGAACGTGCGCGGACCCGACGGCGTCGTCCGGTACGTCGTCCAGGTTCCCGGCATGGCCCCCGGCCGCCCTCGCAACGACTCCCCCCAGGACCTCGTCGGCGCCTGGCGCGACCTGTTCACCGCCGACTCGCCCGGCACCCGCTCGATCCTGCGGGCCCTCGAGGACCACGGCATCCCGCGCGGCGCGGACCTCGCCCTGATCGGGCACGGCGAGGGCGGCATCGCGCTGATGAACGTCGCCCAGGACGACGCGTTCTGCCGCGCCTACCGGGTCACCCACCTGGTCGCCGTCGGCGCCCCGGTCGACGGCAGAAGGCCCGCCGATCCGCGCACCTGGGTCGCCGGCATCACCAATCAGCACGACATCGTGCCCGTCCTCGACGGCAGGGGGGCGGGTTCCGCGTTCGATCCGCACCCGAACCGGTACGAGGTCCACTACGCGGGCCCCACCCACGAGTTCCCGCTGTGCCACATGCTGCGCGAGTACATCGAGCACCTGCGGACCGTCGTCCCCGGCGCCCGCAAGGACGTCGACGAGGCACTCGGCTCGTACCGCGGCCCCGTCGTGCGCACCCAGGCCTACCGGCTCAAGGACCCCGCCCGCCCGCCCGAGGGCTACCCCTTCCTCACCCTGCCCACCACCTCCGTCGCCACCACGGCCGGCCCGGTCGACCTGCCGGTGCGCTACTACGACTCCTCCGCCGCCCACCTGTGCTACCCCGTCGACACCGACACCGTCCGGTTCCTGCTGCCCGACGTCACCTGGATGGTGCCCAGCAGGCTCGGCCGCAGGGCGCTGGCCGTGCTCTCCCTGTACGAGCACCGGTGCACCACCATCGGCCCGTACGCGGAGATCGCCCTGTCGGTCCTGGTGGACGACCTGTGGCAGCCACGCCCGCGCGACATCGCCGTCGACCTGCTGCGCCGCGTCGACCTGCGCCGCACCGGCCGCCACGTCCTCTCGCTGGCCGTCACCAGCGAGGAGGCCCGCACGGTCGCCCGGGAGATCTGGGGCCAGCCCGCCGTCCGGACCACGGCCGAGGCCGATCTCATGGGCCGGGACCTCCGCTTCACCTCGCGGGACCTCGGAATCACCGTCGAGGGCCGCCTCGGCCCAGGCATCCGCTGCCCCGAGGCCGACTGGGTCCTGTACGGCCGGCGCGGCCGGAGCACCGTACGCACCCTGGTCCGCGCCCACGGACCCCTGCGGCTGCACACCGGAACCGGCTTACGGCCGCGCCTGGACACCGCCGCCGCCGAACCCATGGCCGGGCATCTGCGCCGGCTGGGCATCAGCGGCGCCCGGCCGCTCTTCGTCCTGTCCTGCCCGCAAGCCATGCTCCACCGCAGCGCCGGGACGGTCCTGCCGCGCTGAACCCATGAGGACCGCCGGCGGCACACGCGACCGCGACCAGTACTCACGACCGACACCAGCACATACCACTGTCACCGACACCAGCACGTACGACCGCCACCGACACCAGCACATACGACCGCCACCAGCTACACGCGACCGGGAGCAGCCATGGTGACCGAGTCCCTCGAAACGATCCCGTCGACCGGTGAGCTCCTCGACCGTGTGAGCACCTTGCGCACCGACGCCGCCCTGATGGACGACTACGCACAGCGGCTGCTCGCCACCGCCGGGGCACTCACCGACTGCGCGGTGGCGCCGCGGTGGAGCCCGCCCACCCTGGAACGGCAGGCGACCGCCTGCACCACGGCGGCGCGGCAACTGCGCGCCGCTGCCGAGGCGTTGCTCACCCACATGCGAGCCGGGGGCTGACCACGCGCCGAGCCCGGCCGACCCCCGGCCCGGAGCCCGGAGCCCGGAGCCCGGCGGCCGGCGGGTCGGCGGGTCGGCGGCCGGGGCGTCCGCCGCCTCGTGTCCGTGTACCCGCGAGCAGACGGTTGACGGCGCGTCAGTGACGTTCGCACATACGGGTGGTCGCGGAGGCAGTCCTGGGCCGAACGAGTTGTCGCGGTCCGTCGTCCGCCGTCCGCGCCCGGATAATCACCGCTCATGCAGCTCGTGAAAGCAGCAGGCCGCGCGACTCGGCGCGCCCCGGTGGCCGTCACCGGGCTGGGACTGGTCACCCCGGCCGGTGTCGGCCGGGACGCGGCGTGGGCGGGCCTGTGCGCCGGGGACTCCACGGCGACCGCCGACCCCGGTCTGGACGGACTGCCCGTGGCGTTCTCCTGCCAGGTGCCGGAACTGGACACGGCCGGCCTGCTCGGACACCGGCTCAGCCGCCGCCTCGACCGCTTCACCACCTTCGCGCTGCTCGCCGCACGGGAGGCCGTCGCCGACGCCCGGCTCGCCCCCGACGGCTGGGACGGCGCCCGGGTCGGCGTCGTCATGGGTGTCGGCACCGGCTCCATGCAGGGCTGGCAGGCCGAGTTCGACCGGCTCGCCGACCGGGCGCCGGAACGGGTCTCGCCGCTGGCGCTGCCGCGCAGCGTGCCCAACATGGCTGCCGCCGAGATCGCCCTGGACCTCGGCGCCACGGGCCCCAACATGGTCGTCAGCACCGCCTGCGCGTCCGGTACCAGCGCACTCGGCCTGGCCCGGGACTGGCTGCTGTCCGGAGCCTGCGACCTCGTCCTCGCCGGAGGCAGCGAGTCGGCCCGGCTGCGGATGACCGCCGCCTGCTTCGCCCAGATGCGCGCCCTGTCCCGCCGCGCCGACAGCCCCCACGTGGCCTCCCGCCCGTTCGACCGGGACCGCGACGGTTTCGTCCTCGGCGAGGGCGCCGCCGTCCTCGTCCTGGAACGCACGGAGGACGCCCGGGCCCGGGGCGCCCGACCCGTGGCTCTGCTCTCCGGTTTCGGCGCCTCCTGCGACGCCCACCACTTCACCGCCCCGCACCCCGACGGCGAGGGCGCCGCCCGCGCCATCCGCGGCGCCCTCGCCGACGCCGGACTGGAACCCGAGGACATCGACCACGTCAACGCGCACGGCACCGCCACTCCGCAGGGCGACGCGGCCGAGCACAACGCGCTGCACCGGGTCTTCCGCCGGCCCCCGCCCGTCACCGCCGTCAAGGGAACCATCGGGCACGCCATCGGCGGCGCGGGAGCCATCGAGGCGGCCTGCACCGTCCTGAGCCTGTACCACCAGCTGATCCCGCCCACCGCCAACCTGGACACCCTCGACCCGGCGATGGACCTGGACGTCGTCACCAAGGTGCCCCGCCGGCAGCGGATACGAGCCGCCGTCAGCAGCTCCTTCGGCTTCGGCGGTCAGAACGCCGTGCTCGCCTTCACCGCCGTGGACTGACCACCTCCCCTTTGGACATGTCCCAGCCGAAAGGTCGCCCCCTTGTCGGACTTGTCTCGCTCATCGGATTTGTCGGAGTTCTCGGAGTTCTCGGACTTCTCGGAATCCACCCCGCCGGCCCGCCGCGGGCGGTCCTGGCCGAACGCCGAGCAGTTCATGATCGGAGTGTTCGTCGGCGTACCGTTCCTGGCGCTCCTCGCCGCCGGACCCCTCGCCTGGCGGCACGGCCTGAGCCCGACGGACCTCACGCTGGCCGTCGCCTTCTACCTCGTCAGCGGGCTCGGCATCACCGTCGGCTTCCACCGGCACTTCACCCACGGCTCGTTCAAGGCCCGCCGGCCGCTCCGGATCGCCCTCGCCGTGGCCGGCTCGCTCGCCGTGCAGGGCCCTCTGATCACCTGGGTCGCCGACCACCGCAAGCACCACCGCTTCTCCGACCGCGACGGCGACCCGCACTCGCCCTGGCGCTACGGCCACTCGCCCCGCGCCCTCGCCAAGGGGATGCTCCACGCCCACCTGGGCTGGCTCTTCGAGACCGAGCACGCCTCGCCCCGCCAGTACGCGCCCGACCTCGTGCGGGACCGCACGCTGATGCGGATCTCCCGGCGCTTCGGTGGTCTGGTCCTCCTCTCGCTCGCCCTGCCGGCGCTGTTGGGCGGGGCGCTGACCCGCTCCTGGCAGGGTGCGCTGACCGCGTTCTTCTGGGCCGGACTCGTCCGCGTCTGCCTGGTCCACCACGTCACCTGGTCCATCAACTCCATCTGCCACGCGGCCGGTTCCCAGCCCTTCCGCAGCCGCGACCGCTCGGGCAACGTCTGGTGGCTGGCCCCGCTGTCCCTGGGCGAGTCCTGGCACAACCTCCACCACGCCGACCCCACCAGCGCCCGGCACGGGGTGCTGACCGGGCAACTCGACGCCAGCGCCCGCCTGATCCGCTGGTTCGAGCGCCTCGGCTGGGCGTACGACGTGCGCTGGCCCGACCGCCGCCGCGTGGGCGCCCGCCGCCAGGAGCAGCAGGGTGGGGAAACCGCTCCGTCGGCGCCGGCAGCGGTCTGCTCGCCGGAGCCCGGTGGCGGACCCGGCCCGGTAGCGTGAGCCCATGTACGCCACGCGAGTCACCCGGCGGGTGCAGGCGCCCGCGACAGTCGTCTACGAAGCACTGGTCGATCCCGACGCCCTCGCCGCCTGGCGGGTCCCCGAGAACATGACCTCCCACGTCCACACCTTCGAGGCCCGCGAGGGCGGCGCCTTCCGCATCTCCCTCACGTACGACGAACCGTCCGACACCGGGAAGTCCGGCGGGCACACGGACACCTACCACGGACACTTCGCGAAACTCGTCCCCGGCGTCCAGGTGGTGGAGGTGTTCGCGTTCGAGACGGACGACGCGGCCGTGCGCGGCACGATGACCATGACGACGACGCTCACCGAGACGGACGAGGGCACCGCCACCGACGTCGAGATGCTGCACGAGGACGTCCCGGACGGCATCCCCCGTGCCGACAACGAGCTGGGCATGCGCATGGCCGTCGACCAGCTCGCCCGGCTGGTCGAGGAGCGGAACCCGCCGACGGCCTGAGCGGAGGTGGCCGGCCGAAAGGACCGGGAAAGAGGCCGGAATCCGGCACAACCTTCGGTGCTGCGCCAAGCGTGTGAATCGCGCAGAAAGAACGCGGGGAGAAGGGGAACCGCGGTCAGGGAAATGTGGTCTTAAGGGCCATCGACGGCCGGGATCGGTTCGGTCGTGAAGATTCCGGGGGAATGACACACATGTCCATTCGGCACCGCAAGACCCTGCTGACCGCCGTCACCCTGACCGCCGGCCTGACCCTCGGCGCGGTCACGCCCGCCCTCGCCGGCACCGGCGCGAGCCACACCACCCGCGCCGGCGCCGTGTCCTCCGCCCAGGGCGACCCGCGCAACGTCACCCAGCGTGTGGCCGACTTCTACGGCGCCTACATCGACTCCGTGTGGGCCACCGAGGACCCCGCCGCAGGCGCCGACGCCAAGGCGCTGCGCGCCTTCTACCTCTCGAGCGCCACCCAGAAGAAAGTCAACGCGTACGAGAGGAAGAACCACGCCGACGGCATCCTGTTCGCGCAGAACGTGCCGGTGAAGTGGAAGGTCGTCCACACCGGCTCCGGCGCGGGCCACGCCGCCAGCAGGGTCACCCTCACCTGGAGCGACAGCAGGCACCCCGAGGTCACCAGGATCGACGTCCTGTCCGACCTGAAGACCCTGAAGATCACCGACCTGAAGCCGGTGCGCTGACCGGCCGAGACCTGAAGCCGGTGCGCCGACCGGTCGAGACCCGAAGCCGGTGCGCCGACCGGCCGACGGGCGCGCAGTCCCGCCCCGCCCCCACTCGGGGCGGGGCTCGCGACGGTGGTCCGGACGCCCGTCCGGCTCAGCGCCGCTCGGGTCCGCTCAGGCCTGGCCGTGCGGGACGTACGGCCGCGGCAGGCGCATCCCGCGGTCGGCCATGATCTGCCGAACGTGGTCGGGGTAGTCGGTGATGATCCCGTCGACGCCGAAGTCCATCAGCTTCTCCACGGTCGCCGGGTCGTCGCAGGTCCAGGGGACCACCTTGAGACCGCGGGCGTGGGCCTCGGCGACCATCGCCGCGTCCGAGTAGAAGCGGAAGCCGGGGTCGCCCACCTTCCCGTTCTGCGGGAAGCCGTAGTTGGGGGAGAGGGTCGTGACACCCGGGACGGCCGCGGCCGCCTTCACGAAGTCGCCGCCGTAGTCGTCGGCGTCGATCCCGCCCAGCCACGGGGACGCGCCGGGCTTTCCGACCTGCAGGAAGTCGTAGTTGGTCAGCGCGACCAGCGGCCACTTCGGCGCGAGGCGGTGCATCGCCATCAGCGCGCCCCAGTCGAAGGACTGGATGGTGACCTGGCGCTCGATGCCGGAGCGGTGGATCTCCTCGTACACCCGGCGGACGAACAGTTCGCGCGGCGCGGTCTGCTCGGGTGCGCCCGCCTCGACCTTGGTCTCGATGTTCAGCGTGACCTGGTGCGCGTGGTAGCTCTTCACCAGGTTCAGGACGTCCTTCAGCTCGACCATCCGGAAGCCCTTGACGACCTCCTGCTCCGGGAACCCGGGCAGCTGCCGGTAGCCGCAGTCCAGCGTCTTGATCTGGGCGAGCGTCAGGTCCTTGATGTACTTCCCGACGTACGGGTACTGCGGGTCACCGGGGGTGACCGGGCCCGTGTCACGGCACTTGACGCCGCTGATCTGCCGGTCGTGGTTGACGACGACCTTGAGGTCCTTGGTGACATGGGTGTCCAGCTCCAGCGTGGACACCCCGAGCCGCAGCGCCTTGCCGAAGCCCTCCAGCGACTCCTCGGTGGTCATGCCGAGACCGCCGCGGTGCGCCTGGAGGTCGAAACGGGCCTGGGGCGGGTCGTCCTGTGCCGCGTGTGCGGTGACCGGGAACGCGAGGGCCGGCAGCAGGGCCAGACCGGTGAGCAGATGGCGTAGGGACATGCGCGGATTCTCGCAACGCGCGGGACAGGCGAAGTCTGTCACGAACTGAACTTTGACGCAAAGGCAGTTGAACGTGCGCGACATCGAGCCGTGTCCCTGAGTACCGCTCCGTCCCGGACGGTGACCCTTCGCCCCGGCCTGTCCCCACCCCCGTCTGCGCGCCCGCCCCTTCACCCCGCGCCGGACGGGGTCCCGCTGTTCTGCCGCAGCGTCTCGTCGGAGTTTCCGCGGCCGTGGCGGCGGCGCCGGTCCGTGGTGGCGGTGCGGTGCAGGGCGATGAGCGCGGCGTCGTCGCCGAGCCGGCCGCCCGCGTGGGCGAGCAGATCGCGGCGCAGATGGTGCATGAGCGCCTCCGGGGAGTTGTCCGTCCACCGCGCGACCCGGTCGGTCAGCGGATAGAACCGGCCGTGCACGTCGCGGGCCTCGACCACGCCGTCGGTGTACAGCAGCAGCGTGTCCCCGGGTTCGAAGGAGAACACGTCCAGGGTGTGCTCGGCGCTCCCGTGCACCCCGAGGGGCGGTGCCGGGTGCAGGCTCGGCACGGTGACCGCGTTCCCCGGGCTCAGCAGCAGGGGCGGGGGATGGCCGCAGCTGGTCATCAGGGTGATCGGACTGTGGTCCGGGATCTCCACCAGCAGCACGGTGGCGAAGCGCTCGCCCGCCTCCTCCGCGGGCTCCAGCTCGGCGGCGTACCGGGTGATGCTCTGGTCCAGTGTCGCGGCCAGATCCGTCAGTTCGACATGGCGGTGCGCGCTCTCACGGAACGCGCCGAGCAGCAGCGCGGCCTCCCCGATGGCGGGCAGGCCCTTGCCGCGTACGTCGCCGATCAGGACCCGGATTCCCTCGTCGTACTGGGTCGCCGCGTACAGGTCGCCGCCGATCTGTGCCTCGTCCTCGGCGGCGAGGTAGAGGGACGCGATCCGCAGCGGGCCGATCTGTTCGGGCAGCGGCCACATCAGCACGTGCTGCGCCGCCTCGGCGACCGTGCGGACCTGGGCCAGCTGGGCCAGCCGGCGTTGCCGTACGACGCTGTAGACGACGCACATCGCCGAGAGCACGACGAGGGTGATGATCTGCACGATGTGGTTGGTCGTGGCGACCCCGCCGTGGGTGAAGGCGATGAGTGTCTGGGCGGCGACCGCGAGGACGCCGACGAAGGCGGTGGTCCGCGGGCCGGCGAACGAGGGGGTCAGGGCCGGTGCGATCACCAGGGCCGGGCCGAGATGGATCTCCGTGGGCGTGCGCACGTCCACCACCGTGATCACCACGATGAGCGCGATCGGGAGCAGCGGCAACGCGTGTGCCGACCGCCATGGCTGCCGCAGACAGGCACCCCACTCGCGGACCTTCATGCCACCAGCGTGCGCCCGCACGAGACGGACGGCACACGGAGGCAACGCGGCGCACGTCACACGGGAAGAATTGGAATCGGGCATTCCGGACCCGACTTCGGTTCCCGGATATCGGACAGTGATCACGTTGCCTTTATTTCGCCGACCGGATAGCGTCATTCACCGTTCAATCGGTAGCTCGCGACGCTGATCGACCTGGGAAGTCAAGGTCATCGACGATCGGGGTAAATCGGGTTCAACCGAAATCGCAGCATCTAATCTGCTGTGTCATGACACAGACGGCAGTGCGGCCGGCGGCCGACGACACGGCATCCGGTGACGGAGTACGGGGCAAGGGCCTCGGCGGCAATTCCATCGGCCTGCTCGGCAGCGCGGTCATCGGCGTCTCCACCGTGGCGCCGGTCTACTGCCTCACCTCCACCCTCGGCTCCACCGCGGGCGAGGTCGGCCTGCACATGCCGGCCGTGTTCCTCGCCGGCTTCCTGCCGATGCTGCTGGTCGCCTTCGCCTACCGGGAGCTGAACAAGGCCGTCCCGGACTGCGGCACCTCCTTCACCTGGACCGTCAAGGCGTTCGGGCCGCACGTCGGCTGGATGTGCGGCTGGGGCCTGGTCATCGCCACGGTGATCGTGCTGTCCAACCTCGCCGGGGTCGCCACGTCCTACTTCTGGCTGCTCGCCGGGGAACTGACCGGCAGCGGCGCGGTCGCCGGCCTGGACGGGAACAAGGCGGTCCACATCGTCACCTGTCTGGCGCTGATCGCGGCCGCCACCGCGATCAGCTACCGGGGCATGACGACGACGAAGGGCGTGCAGTACGCGCTGGTGGGACTCCAGCTCGTGGTGCTCGCCCTCTTCGTCGTCCTCGCCCTCGGCAAGGCCCGCTCCGGTGCCTTCGCGGGCCACGCCGACTTCTCCTGGTCCTGGCTGAACCCCTTCGCGGTGAAGTCGTTCGCCTCCTTCAGCGCCGGACTCTCCCTGTCGATCTTCATGTACTGGGGCTGGGACACCTGCCTGACCGCCAACGAGGAGACGATCGGCAGCGAGAAGACCCCCGGCCGGGCCGCCCTCATCGCCATGGTGGTCCTCGTCGGCTCCTACCTGACCACCGCGGTCGCCGCCCAGATGGCCGTCGGCTCCGGCACCCACGGCCTGGGCCTGGCCAACCCGGACACCTCCGACAACGTCTTCGCCGCGCTCGCCGGACCGGTGATGGGCCACGCCATGGGCATCCTGCTCTTCGTCGCCGTCCTCGCCTCGGCCGCCGCCAGCCTCCAGACCACGTTCATCCCGGTCGCCCGCACCGTCCTCGCCATGTCGGCCTACCAGGCGCTGCCCGCCTCCTACGCCCGCGTGCACGAGCGCTTCAGGACCCCCGGCCGGGCCACCGTCACCGCCGGCGTCGCCACCGGCGTCTTCTACACGGTCATGACGCTGCTGAGCGAGCACGTCCTCGTCGACACCATCTACGCGCTCGGCCTGATGATCTGCTTCTACTACGCGCTGACGGCCTTCTCCTGCGCCTGGTACTTCCGCCGCGACCTGACCGGCTCCGTCCGCGACGCGCTGTTCAAGGGCGTCCTCCCCGTCCTCGGCGGCCTCCTGCTCACCGCCGTGTTCGGCAAGACCCTCCACGACATGTGGAACCCGGCCTACGGCAGCGGCTCCGCCGTCCTCGGCGTGGGCTCGGTCTTCGTCATCGGCGTCGGACTGCTGCTGCTCGGTGTCGTCATCATGCTGGTGATGCGCCGCCGCAGCCCGGCCTTCTTCCGTGGCGAGGTGCTCACCGCCGGGACCCCGGCCCTGGTGGTCGAGGACTGACCAGGGCCGGGGTCCGGGAACTTCGGCGGCTCAGCGGGGCTCGTACGTACGGGCGAGGATCTCCAGCACCTCGGACTCCCGCGGCAGACGCGGCGCGTTCTTCGTCACCGCGTCGGCGACCGCGCCGGCCGCGATGGCGGGCAGCAGGGCGCGGTCCGCGCCGAGGTCCCGCAACGGCCGCTTGACGTCCAGCGCCCCGGACAGCTCCCGCACGGCGGACACGGCGGCTTTGGCCCAGTCGCCGTCGGCCGGCGGGTCGACCCGCATCGCCCGGGCGACCTGCTCGTAGGGCCCCTGCGCCGCGGGCGCGCTGAACTCCATGACCTCCTCCAGGACCGCGGCCAGGGCGACGCCGTGCGGGGTGCCGGTGTGGGCCGTGATCGCGTGCCCGATGCCGTGGACCAGCCCGAGACCGGAGAGGGTCAGGGCCTGGCCCGCGAGATGCGCCCCCATCATCAGCTCGGCCCGCGCGTCAAGGTCCGTGCCGTCCCGGTGGGCGGCGGGCAGGGCGCGGCTGACCATGGTCACCGCCTGCGTGGCACAGGCCACGGAGAACGGGTTCGCGCCGCGCGAGGCCAGCGACTCGATGCCGTGCACGAGCGCGTCGATGCCGGTCGC
This sequence comes from Streptomyces sp. NPDC002520, assembly GCF_053595235.1. Lineage (NCBI taxonomy): Bacteria > Bacillati > Actinomycetota > Actinomycetes > Kitasatosporales > Streptomycetaceae > Streptomyces > Streptomyces sp. NPDC002520. Next base: position 159,605 of record NZ_JBSFXG010000008.1, read on the forward strand.
CGCGGTGGCCGGCGCGGGCAGCCCGAGCGTCAGCTCCGGGTCGAGCAGGGCGATCCGGGGCTTCACCGAGGGGTGACCGATGTACACCTTGCGGCAGGCCCCGGTGTCCTCGATGACGCCGAAGCCGTTCGTCTCGGCGCCGGTCCCGGACGTCGTGGGGACGGCGATGAGCGGGAGGCCGTCGGCCGCCTCCCACAGGTGGTCGGCGTCGGCGGCCACCGCGTTCCGGTTGCCGACCAGCAGCGAGATGCCCTTGGCCGCGTCCAGCACCGAGCCGCCGCCGAGCGCGACGACCACGGCGGGCCCGAAGGCACGGGCCCGGGCGGCGCCCGCGTCGACGTTGGCGGTGGACGGGTTCGGCGCCACCTCGTCGTAGACGTCGTACTCGACGGCCCCGCCGTCCAGGATCTTCAGGACGCGCTCGGCGACACCGGCCGCGCGCAGGCCGCGGTCCGTGACGACGAAGGCCCGGTCGTGACCGGTCGCCGCGATCAGCTCGGGCAGCTCGCCGATGCGGCCGGCTCCGAACTCGACACGGCAGAAGGGTTCGATGCTCAGCGAGGCGGTGGCGAGTCGGCCGGGGTGGGAAGAGGTCATGGGGTGCGGCTCCTGACTGCTGCGGGCGGGTCAGACGGCGAATGCCGCGCCGTCGAGCGCGGCCGCCGGGTCGGGCAGGCGGAACTCCCGCCCGGCGAGGGACTCGTAGAGGCGGACGGGGCTCATCTCGCCCGCGAGATCGCCATGCTGGGCCTTGGAACGGCGGTAGATCTGCTCGACCAGGGCCGACAGCTCCGTGGACACGCCGAGATCGCGGCCGAGATCCACGGCCAGCCCCAGATCCTTGCAGGCCAGGGCCATGGCGAACGAGTCGTCGTAGTCGCCGTCCGCGAGCACGCACATGATGTCGTTCTCCAGGAAGTTCGAGGCGGCCGGGCTCGCCAGCAGCGAACTGCGCAGAACCCCGAGGTCGACGCCCGCCTTCACGCCCATGGCGAGGACCTCGGAGGTGGCCACCAGGTGGCTGAACCACAGCAGGTTGATCATGAGCTTGACGGTGTAGCCCGCCCCGAGCGGCCCGACGTGCAGGACACGGTCGGGATCGCCCATGGCCTCGAAGGCGGGCAGCGCGATACGGAAGTCGTCGTCGAGGCCGCCGACGAATATCTGCAGGGTTCCCGCCTCGGCGCCGTGGGCCATACCGCTGACCGGCGCGTCGAGCCGGCGCACGCCGCGTGCGTCCAGCACCTCGGTCGCCACGCGTTCGGCGGCCGCCGGTGTCGACGTCGACATGTCGATCCACAGTGCGCCCTCGGGCAGGGCTGCCGCAGCCCCGCCGCGCAGCAGTACGTCCTCCACGATGCGCGGTGTGGGCAGCATGGTGATCAGGAACTCGGCGTCACGGGCGCAGTCGGCGGGGGAGTCGGCCCAGCGGGCACCGAGCGCGAGATGCTCGACGGCTGCCTCGGGCCGGGTGTCGTGCACGGTGACCAGATGCCCGGCGTGGATCAGGTGGCGGGCCATGTGGCGTCCCATGTTGCCCAGACCGATGAAACCGATCCTCATCGTTGTCCTCGCTGCGATTCGAAGGGAAGGAAGGGAAGGAAGGGAAGGAGGAAGGGAAGGGGAGGGGAGGGGTGAAAAGAGGTGGTGGCCGGCGGCGCTGCCGAACCGGCGCGGTTCAGGCGAGATTGATCCACGTGGTCTTCAGCGCGGTGTAGGCGTCCAGTGCGTGCAGGGACTTGTCGCGGCCCGCGCCCGTGGCCTTGAAGCCGCCGAAGGGGGTGATGACGTCGCTGGCGTCGAAGGTGTTGATCCAGACGGTGCCGGCCCGCAGCCGCTTCGCGGTGCGGTGGGCCACGGTCACGTCCCGCGTCCAGACCGAGGCGACGAGCCCGAAGTCGCTCTCGTTGGCGAGGCGTACGCCGTCGTCGACGTCCCCGTCGTACGACACCACCGCGAGGACCGGCCCGAAGATCTCCTCCTGCCCGACCGCGGAGGTGTTCGCCACGCCGTCGAGCACGGTCGGCTGCAGGTAGTTGCCGCCGGTCTCCGTGAGCATCCGGTCGCCGCCGAGCAGCACGGTCGCGCCGTCCTGCCTGCCGCGCTCGACGTAGCCGAGGATCTTGGTGAGTTGGGCCTCGTCCACGATCGGGCCCATCACCGTGGCCGGGTCGAGCGGATCGCCCACGCGGAACGTGTCGTCGGTGATCCGGCGTACGGCGGCGAGGAGTTCGTCCTTGACGGACGCGTGCACGACGACCCGCGAGCCCGCGTTGCAGGTCTGGCCCGCGTTGTAGAAGATGCCCCAGGCCACGGCGGAGGCGGCGGCCTTGATGTCGGCGTCCGCCAGGACGAGTTGGGGCGACTTGCCGCCCGCCTCGACCGCCACCTGCTTGCCGTTGGACTCGCCCGCGTACACCTGGAAGAGCCGGGCCACCTCGGCCGAGCCCGTGAAGGCGATCTTGTCGACGTCCGGGTGCCGGCCGAGCGCCTGCCCGGCCACCTCGCCCCGCCCGGGGACGACGTTGAACACGCCGTCCGGCAGCCCCGCCTCGGTGGCGAGCGCCGCCAGCCGCAGCGCGGCGAGCGAGGTCTGCTCGGCGGGCTTGAGCACCACACTGTTGCCGGTGGCGAGCGCCGGGCCCAGCTTCCAACTGGCGATCAGCAGCGCGTAGTTCCAAGGCACGACCGCGCCCACGACACCCAGCGGCTCCCGGGTGATCAGCGCCAGAGCGTCGCCCGGCGTGGGTGCGATCTCGTCGTAGGTCTTGTCGATCGCCTCCGCGTACCAGGCGATGGTCTCGGCGGCCTTGGCGACGTCGACGCGCAGCGACTCGGTGATGGGCTTGCCCATCTCCAGCGTGTCGAGCAGTGCCAGTTCCTCGGCGTTCGCCCGGATCAGCTCCGCCCAGCGCAGCAGGATCCGCTTGCGCTCCTTGGGCGCGAGGTCCCGCCAGCGGCCGTCCTCGAAGGCGGCCCGCGCGGACCGTACGGCGCGGTCGACGTCCTCGGCCGAGGCGGCCTGCACCTCGGCGAGTACCCGGCCGTCGCGCGGCGAGACGCTCGGGAAGGAGTCTCCGGAAGTGGCGTGCGTGAACGCGCCGTCGACGTAGGGCCGGGTCTCGGGGGCGAGCTTGTCGGCCGCCGCCCGCCACTCGTCGTACGAGCGGTTCAGCAACTCCTCGATGGTGTACGTCACTTGACCCTCCAGCGGTCGATCGCGTCCTCGTCCAGCTCGACGCCCAGTCCGGGCCGGTCCGGCACCTCCAGGCAGCCGTCGGAGTCCACCCCGACGGGCTCGGCGAGCATGAAGTCGCGGCGTTCGGGGGTCCAGCCGGGCGGGTCGTAGGGGAACTCGAAGTACGGGCCGCCGCCGACGCCCGCCGACACGTGCAGGTTGGCGAGCACCCCGATGCCGTTCGTCCAGCTGTGCGGGGTGAACTGGCGGTGCTTCAGGTGGGCCAGCTCGGCGAGCGTGCGGGCGCGGTGCATGCCGATCGCGAGGACGACGTCCATCTGGTAGACGTCGAGGGCGTCCTCCTCCAGGAAGCGCAGCAGCTCGGGCACCGAGTGCTGCATCTCGCCGGCCGCGATGCGCACGCCCGGGTTCTCGGCGCGCAGCCGCTTGAAGCCGTCCAGGTCCGCGTACGGCAGCGGCTCCTCCACCCAGAACACGTCCAGTTCGGCGAGCTGGGCGATGATCTTGCGGGTCTTGGCCAGGTCGGAGGCGTTCGCGGTGTCGCCGGCCATCCGCCAGGACTGGTTGAGGTCGACCATGATGTCGAAGTCGTCGCCGAGTTCCCCGCGCACGGCCCGGACCGCCGCGACGCCCTCCTCGACCCGGTCGCGGTCGATGCGGATCTTCAGCGCCCGGAAGCCCGCCTCGCGCACCTTCAGCGCGGTCGCGACCCGCTCCTCGGGAGACTTCAGCTCGCCGCAGGAGGCGTACGCGGGCAGTCTCTTCGCCGCGTTGCCGAAGAGCTCGGAGACCGGGCGGCCGTGCACCTTGCCGATGATGTCCCACAGGGCGGCTTCCAGCGGCCAGTAGGGCGCGCCGTGGAAGCTGGCCGTCTCGATGGCCTTCACGTGCCGGGTGATGTCGAGCGGGTCCTCGCCGACGAACAGGTGCTTGTAGGTGTCGAAGCCGTCCATGAGGTCGCCGGAGCCGATGCCGGTGATCCCCTCGTCGGTGTGCACCCGCACGATCGTGGCGTCGAAGTGGCCGCGCGGCACCGGGTCCCAGGCCGCGCGGAAGGGCGGGTCGAGCTCCAGCCGCAGCCGGTCGAGCGTGATGTCGGTGATCTTCACCGGGCGAGCACCTCCGCGGACGGTGTGTAGAACGGGTTCGTCGGGCCCTCCTTGGCCGCGTCCAGGACGTCGGCCATCGAGGGTGCGCCCGTCACGGCGGCGCGGACGGCGCCGTGTGCCGCGGCGCGCTGGTTGCGGAAGGACGCGTCGAGGTCGTCGACGCCGGGGTTGACCCACACGGCCGCGATGATCAGCAGCTCGTCGGCCTCCTCGGCCGGCAGCAGGCCCTCCGCGACGGCGTCGAGGACGCCCTGCGCCAGACCCGCCTGGGCGCTGCCCCAGGTGGCCCGCTCGTGCAGCTCGCCCTCGGCGGCGGCCTTGGTGACGAACAGTGTCGACGGCTTGACCGGGACCGACGGCCGTACGACCGTCATGAACGGCACATGTCCGGCGCTCGGCGTGGCCAGCGCGGTCGCCCAGGCCGTCTCGACCGGACCGCCCTTGCGGCCGATCACGACGTTGGTGTGTGCGGCGTTCACGCCGTCGCCGACGAACGACTCGCCGATCAGCGCGGTCGCGGCGAATGAATCCGGGGAAGGCATCGAAGCTCCAGGACCTTCGGTGGCGGGGTTCGGCGGGCGAACCAGGACGCGGACGGGGCCGGAGGAGAACGAACCTCGCATTCGGGGTAAGTGCCTCCGGACCGATGCGGCGAATCTAGGTGCGCCACCTGCCGTCGGCAAGGTGCTCCCGGGAATCGAAATGCCGGTTGCTCTGCGGACAACCCAACCCCTGACCTGGGGGTTCTCAACCGGTTGGACGCGCCTAGGATGGCGCCGTGACGGACACCCCCAGCGTGCGCGGGCACGGTCTGCGTCGGGACATCGATCTGCTGGAAGCCCTCGCCTCCGACGAGGCGCAGCGCACCGGCGGCCTCGGCGTGGTCCGGCTCGCCCAGCTCGTCGGCCGCGAGAAGACCCAGATCTCCCGCGCCCTGAAGGCCCTGGCCGACGAGGGGATCGTCGAACGCGACCCGGACACCCTGGAGTACCGCCTGGGCTGGCGGCTGTTCTCGCTGGTCGCCCGCACCTCCGAGAGCCGGCTGGTGCGCGTCGCCGAGCCGGTCATGCACGCGCTCTCGGCGGACCTGGAGGAGACCAGCCACCTCTGCGTCCTGCACGACCGCGAGGTGCTCACCCTGCTGTCCGTCTCCGGGCACTCCTTCCGCGTCCACGGCTGGGAGGGCCGCGGGGTGCCCGCCTGGCGGCTGTCCGCGGGCCGGGTCCTGCTGGCCGACGCCACCCCGGACGAGCTGTACGTCCGCTTCGGCACGGCGGCCGAGATGCCGGTCCACGAGCTGTGGTCGCTGATCCAGGAGGCCAGGCGGCGCGGCTACGCCCGGGTCAGCGAGGAGTTCGAGGCGGATCTGGTCGGCGTGTCCGCGCCGGTACGGGACTTCCGCGGCCGGGTCGTCGCCGCGCTGAACATCTCCGCGCCCAAGGTCCGCCTCGGCGACCGGCTCGACGAGGCCGGCCGGACGACCGCCAGGGCGGCGGCCCGGGTGTCCACCCTGCTCGGCTGGGAACCACGGCCCGTGGCGCCGCCCAGGTGACACCGCTGTGCCCGGTGAGTTGCCCTCACAGCAACCACCGTTGCGATCCGGCTGAGTGGCCTTGTCGGCCGTATGACGCGCTCGTAAATTCACCGCGCATCGGACGGAACCCCGTCCGGGACGGAGGAAAAGAGCAGCTCATGAACCTCGCCGGCATCGACACCCTCGCCAAGGCCCCGCTCGGCGACGGCGACGTGTTCCTCGGCGGCCGCCGGCTACCGGCCGCCGACGGGCGAACGTATCCCGTGTACGACCCGGCCACCGGCGAGCCGGTGCGCCAGGTGTCCGCCGCCGGCGCCGAGGACGCCCGCGCGGCGCTCGACGCCGCCGAGGAGGCGGCGGACGGCTGGCGGGCCACCCCGCCCCGGCGCCGCTCGGAGATCCTGCACGACACCTTCCGGCTGATGCTCCGGCACCGTGAGACGCTCGCCGACCTGATCGTCCTGGAGAACGGCAAGGCCCGCCGGGACGCGCTCGCCGAGGTCGGCTACGCGGCCGAGTTCTTCCGCTGGTTCGCCGAGGAGGCCGTCCGTATCGGCTCCTCCTTCGGCGACGCCCCCGGCGGCGGCTTCCGGCACGTCGTACGCAGGCACCCGGTCGGGGTCACCGCGTTCGTCACGCCGTGGAACTTCCCGGCCGCCATGGCCACCCGAAAGATCGCCCCGGCTCTGGCGGCCGGCTGCCCCGTGCTGCTCAAGCCGGCCCCCGAGACCCCGCTGACCGCGCTCGCGGTCGCCGCCCTGATGGCCGAGGCCGGACTGCCCGACGGCCTGCTGAACGTGCTGCCCACCGACCGCGCCCCCGAGGTCGTCTCCGCCTGGCTCGGCGACGAACGGGTCCGCAAGTTCTCCTTCACCGGCTCCACCGCCACCGGCAAGCTCCTCCTGGAGCAGGCCGCCGCGAACGTCGTCAACGTGACCATGGAACTCGGCGGCAACGCGCCCTTCGTCGTGTGCGCGGACGCCGACGTCGACGCGGCCGTGCGCGGGGCGATGGACGCCAAGATGCGCGGCGGCGGCGAGGTCTGCATCGCCGCCAACCGGTTCTACGTGCACACCGACGTCGCCGCCGAGTTCACCGAGAAGTTCGGTGCCGCCATGGCCGCGGTGCCCGTCGGACCCGGATCGCGGGAAGGTGTCGGGCTCGGCCCGATGATCAACCGCGCCGCCGTCGACAAGATCCGCTCCCTCGTCGACGACGCGCTCGAGCGCGGTGCGCGGATCGCCGCGCAGGGCCCCGTCCCCGACGGACCCGGCTTCTACCACCCCGCGACCGTCCTCACCGACGTCCCCGACGACGCCCGCATCCTGCACGAGGAGGTCTTCGGCCCCGTCGCCCCGCTCACCACCTTCACCGACGAGGAGGAGGTCCTCGCCCGCGCCAACGCCACCGTCCACGGCCTGGCCGCCTACGTCTACTCGCGCGACGTCGCCCGCGGCCTGCGGCTGACCGAACGCCTGGAGGCGGGCATGGTCGGCCTCAACCGGGGCCTGCTGTCCGACCCGGCGGCCCCGTTCGGCGGTGTCAAGCAGTCCGGCCTCGGCCGGGAGGGCGGCCGCGAGGGCATCGAGGCCTTCCTGGAGACGCAGTACGTCGCCCTGGACTGGCCCACCGACTGACCGGCCGCACCCGCCACCATCGTTTCGCCCCCGGATCCGCCCGTCCCCAGACAAGGACCGCTCATGGCAACGACGCCGCCCACGACTGAACACCAGTTCGACACCCCAGAGGTTCCACCGACCCCGGAGCTCCTGCGCGAACGCCGCCGCCTGCACACCAAGCTGAAACTCGCCACCCAGATCGGCGAGGGCATCGACGGCTACATCATCGGCGGCATCGGCATGGCCATGGCCGCCCTCACCACCGACCTGCACCTGTCCACCGTCATGGAGGGCCTGGTCGGTGCCTCGCCGCTGATCGGCATCTTCGTCGGCGGCCCGCTCTTCGGCCGGCTCGCCGACCGGTACGGCAGACGCCCGGTGTTCCTCGCCGACATGCTGATCTTCCTGGTCGGCTCGGTGCTGCAGTTCTTCGTCGCCGACGGGCTCCAGCTCTTCCTCATCCGTCTGGTCATGGGCATCGCGATCGGCGGCGAGTACGCCATCGGCGCCCCGCTGCTGTCCGAGTACGCGCCCCGCAAGGGCCGCGGCCGACTGCTCGCCAGCCTGGAGATCAGCTGGTACGTCGGCTACGCGCTCGCCACCGTCGTCGGAGCCGTCTTCAAGGACGTCCAGGACGGCTGGCGCTGGACACTGGCCAGCAGCGCGGTCATCGCCGTGGTCTGCGTGGCCCTGCGCGGCGGCATCCCCGAGTCGGCGCGCTGGCTGCTGAGCAAGGGGCGCAGGGCCGAGGCGGAGGAACTCATCGCGAAGTACGGCATCGAGGTCGACGTCGCCGCCGAACTCGACGAGACGTCCCAGTCCCAGCAGCCGGGATTCCGGGCCCTGTTCAGCCGACGGCACCTGCGCAGCACGGTCTTCGCGAGCGTGTTCTGGGCGGCGCTGGTACTGCCGTACTTCGCCATCGGCACCTTCTGGACCCAGGTCTTCGACGCCCTGCACATGGGCGACAACGCGGTCGCCGCGCTGCTGGTCTACTCCTTCACCGCCGTCGCCGGCGTCACCGCGGGCTGCCTGGTCGTCGACCGTATCGGCCGCCGCAAGCTGCTGATCCCGCCGTTCTGGATCACGGCCGCCTCGCTGGCCCTGGTCGCGCTGTGGCCGTCGTCCACCCCGGTCATCGTCGGCGGCTTCCTCTTCTTCATCTTCCTCAACGCCGCATCCAGCGCCCTGACCGCCGTCTATCCGCTGGAGGTCTTCCCGACCTCGCTGCGCGCCACAGGCGTCGGTTTCGCCACGGCGATGAGCCGGGTCGGAGCGGCCGTCGGAACCTTCCTGCTGCCGATGGGACTCGACCGCTACGGCGCCCGCTTCGTGCTCCTCGTGGGCGCCGGCGTCCTCGCCATCGGCGCGGTGGTCTCCCAGTTCCTGGCCCCCGAGACCACCGACCTCGACCTCGCCCAGGCGGCCCGCACCGAGGCGCCCTGAGGTGGTGCGGGGAACCGCCGTCGGTCAGCCACGACGAACTCGCGGTAGACCGACGGCGGTTCCACGCACGGTGCTCAGCCGTTGACCGCGCGCATCCCCGCCTCGTCGTACCGCTCGCCCGACACCTCGGGCAACTCCGCGTCGATGCGGGCGAGGTCCTCCTTGGTGAGCTCGATGTCGACCGCGGCCGCGTTCTGCTCAAGGTAGGTGCGGCGCTTGGTACCCGGGATCGGCACCAGGTTCTCGCCCTGCGCCAGCACCCAGGCGATCGCCAGTTGGGCGGGGGTCACGCCCTTCTCGGCGGCGATCTCCTTCACCTTCGCCGCAAGCCGCAGGTTCGCGTCGATGTTGGCGTCGGCGAAACGGGGGCTGCTGCGGCGGTAGTCGTTCTCGTCCAGCTCCTCGGCGGAGGAGAAGCGGCCGGCGAGGAAACCGCGCCCGAGCGGCGAGTAGGGCACGAAGCCGATGCCGAGTTCCCGGCAGGCGGGCAGCACCTCGGCCTCCACGTCCCGCGACCACAGCGAGTACTCGCTCTGCACCGCCGTCACCGGGTGGACGGCGTTCGCGCGCCGGATGGTCTCCGCGCTCGCCTCGCTCAGCCCGATGTACCGCACCTTGCCCTCGGCGACCAGCTCGGCGAGCGCGCCGACCGTCTCCTCGATGGGCACCTTCGGGTCGACCCGGTGCTGGTAGTACAGGTCGATGTGATCGGTGCCGAGGCGCTGCAGCGAGCCGTGGATCGAGCTGCGGACGTGCTCGGCCGAGCCGTCCTGCGGGCCGACCGTGCTCATGTCGCCCGGCACCGCGTCGTCCATCCGGTAGTTGAACTTCGTGGCGATCACGTACTCGTCGCGGTGCCCCCGGATCGCCTCGCCCACCAGGGACTCGTTGGTGAGGGGCCCGTAGAGCTGTGCGGTGTCGAGGAAGTCGACGCCGAGTTCCAGGGCGCGCCGGATGGTCGCGATGCCCTCGTCCTGGTCCGCCGTGCCGTAGAACGCGGACATTCCCATGCAGCCGAGGCCGATGGCCGATACCTGGAGATCCCGCAGACTGCGCTGTCGCATGTCGTGTCCCAGCCTTTCCCGCACTCTCGATGGTCCGTCCCCCCCGCGCACGGAGCCCCTCATCCATCTAGCGACGGATCGCGTGCACCGGCATCCCGTGGCCGCGTCGCACGGCGGCACCGGGGCGGTGCGGGCTGTGTGCGCCGGGGTGTCCACGACGCTACGAGCTGGAGTGCACTCGAAGTCAAACGGCCCGGTCGACGGAGGGCGGCGACGTCTCCGGGGGCGGCCGGGTTGCCTCTTCGGCACCCGATTCTTGTCACGGTGACGCACGGGTGACGGATCTTGACGACCGGCTCCCGGATCGCTGAACTGAGACGGCCGGAAGCGGGGCAAAGGGGGAACGATGCACGTGACGGGGGAACGATGCACGTGACGGGGGAAGAGGAACCGGAGGCGACGGGCCGTCGTCTCTCATGAGCGGCGACGCCCTCCGCCGCCGTGGTCGGCCTGTTCACCTATCTGGCGGTGGTCCGGCGCGCTCCCGTGGTGTTCGCGCTGACCGGTGGATCGATGGTGTGGGAGTCGATCACCGTCCCCGACCTGGCCGGCCGCGAACACCTGATCGACGTGGGCGCGGCGATCGCGCGGGGACTCCTGCACGGCCGCCGCGGGCAGGTGCGAGCCGCCGTACGGTCCCTGCTACCCACCCGGAAGGCCGAGTCCGGGCCGGCGCCCGCACCTCCGCCGGACTTCCCGAAGAAGCCCCAGCAGCCACGTCAATGTGACCCTTTTCGCACTTCGACTCGTGCGGGTGCCCCCTAATGTTGCCGCGACGTACGGCAGGTCATGGCTGACACCATGGTGCTCGTCGCCGGCAGGCTGAAGGGAATCCAGGATGTTCCGCAAGGTGCTGGTCGCCAACCGTGGAGAGATCGCGATCCGCGCGTTCCGGGCGGGCTACGAACTCGGCGCGCGCACAGTCGCCGTGTTCCCGCACGAGGACCGCAACTCACTCCACCGGCTCAAGGCCGACGAGGCGTACGAGATCGGGGAACCCGGGCACCCCGTGCGCGCGTATCTCTCCGTCGAGGAGATCGTGCGCGCCGCCCGCCGCGCCGGAGCGGACGCCGTCTACCCGGGCTACGGCTTCCTGTCCGAGAACCCCGAACTCGCCCGTGCCTGCGAGGAGGCGGGCATCACCTTCGTCGGGCCGAGCGCGGCGACGCTGGAGCTGACCGGCAACAAGGCCCGCGCGGTCGCGGCGGCGCGGGCGGCCGGCGTGCCCGTCCTCGGCTCCTCCGCGCCCTCCACCGACGTCGACGAACTCGTGCGCGCCGCCGACGAGATCGGCTTCCCGGTCTTCGTCAAGGCGGTCGCGGGCGGCGGCGGCCGCGGCATGCGTCGCGTCGAGGACCCCGCGGTGCTGCGCGAGTCCATCGAGGCGGCCTCCCGCGAGGCCGCGTCCGCCTTCGGCGACCCGACCGTCTTCCTGGAGAAGGCCGTCGTGGACCCGCGCCACATCGAGGTGCAGATCCTCGCCGACGGCGCGGGCAACGTCATCCACCTCTACGAGCGGGACTGCTCGCTGCAGCGCCGCCACCAGAAGGTCATCGAGCTGGCGCCCGCGCCCAACCTCGACCCCGGACTGCGGGACCGGATCTGCGCCGACGCCGTCCGCTTCGCCCGTGAGATCGGCTACCGCAACGCGGGCACCGTCGAGTTCCTCCTCGACCGCGACGGCAACCACGTCTTCATCGAGATGAACCCGCGCATCCAGGTCGAGCACACGGTCACCGAAGAGGTCACCGACGTCGACCTCGTCCAGTCCCAGATGCGCATCGCCGCCGGCGAGACCCTCGCCGACCTCGGCCTCTCCCAGGACACCGTCAGGCTGCGCGGCGCCGCCCTCCAGTGCCGTATCACCACCGAGGACCCGGCCAACGGCTTCCGCCCGGACACCGGCCGGATCAGTGCCTACCGCTCGCCCGGCGGCTCCGGCATCCGGCTCGACGGCGGAACCACCCACGCCGGTACGGAGATCAGCGCCCACTTCGACTCGATGCTGGTCAAACTCACCTGCCGGGGACGCGACTTCAAGGCAGCCGTCGGACGCGCCCGGCGCGCCGTGGCCGAGTTCCGCATCCGCGGCGTGGCCACCAACATCCCCTTCCTCCAAGCCGTCCTGGACGACCCCGACTTCCAGGCCGGGCGGGTCACCACCTCCTTCATCGAGGAGCGCCCGCACCTGCTGACCGCGCGCAGCTCCGCCGACCGCGGCACCAAGCTGCTCACCTACCTCGCCGACGTCACCGTCAACAAGCCGCACGGCGAACGCCCGGACCTCCTCGACCCCACCACCAAGCTGCCGCCGCTGCCGGCCGGCGAACCCCCGGCCGGATCCCGCCAGTTGCTGGTCGACCTCGGCCCCGAGGGTTTCGCCCGCCACCTGCGCGAGTCCCCGACGCTCGGCGTCACCGACACCACCTTCCGCGACGCCCACCAGTCCCTGCTCGCCACCCGGGTGCGCACCAAGGACCTCCTCGCCGTCGCCCCGGTCGTCGCCCGCACCCTGCCCGAGCTGCTGTCCCTGGAGTGCTGGGGCGGCGCCACCTACGACGTGGCACTGCGCTTCCTCGCCGAGGACCCCTGGGAGCGGCTGGCCGCCCTGCGCGAGGCCGTGCCCAACATCTGCCTCCAGATGCTGCTGCGCGGCCGCAACACCGTCGGCTACACCCCGTACCCGACCGAGGTGACCGACGCCTTCGTGCAGGAGGCGGCGGCCACCGGCATCGACATCTTCCGCATCTTCGACGCGCTCAACGACGTCGGCCAGATGCGGCCCGCGATCGACGCCGTCCGCGAGAGCGGCACCGCGATCGCCGAGGTCGCCCTCTGCTACACCGCCGACCTGAGCGATCCCCGCGAGCAGCTCTACACCCTCGACTACTACCTGCGCCTCGCCGAGCAGATCGTCGAGGCCGGCGCGCACGTCCTGGCGGTCAAGGACATGGCCGGCCTGCTGCGCGCCCCGGCCGCCGCGAAGCTGGTCTCCGCGCTGCGCCGCGAGTTCGACCTCCCCGTGCACCTGCACACGCACGATACGGCGGGCGGCCAGCTCGCCACCTACCTCGCCGCGATCCAGGCGGGCGCCGACGCGGTGGACGGCGCGGTGGCCTCCATGGCCGGGACGACCTCGCAGCCCTCGCTCTCCGCGCTCGTCGCCGCGACCGACCACTCCGAGCGGCCCACCGGCCTCGACCTCCAGGCCGTCGGCGACCTGGAGCCGTACTGGGAGGGCGTGCGGAAGATCTACGCCCCGTTCGAGGCGGGCCTCGCCTCCCCGACCGGGCGCGTCTACCACCACGAGATCCCCGGCGGCCAGCTGTCCAACCTGCGGACCCAGGCCGTCGCCCTCGGCCTCGGCGACCGCTTCGAGGACATCGAGGCGATGTACGCCGCCGCCGACCGCATCCTGGGCCGCCTGGTCAAGGTCACCCCGTCGTCCAAGGTGGTCGGCGACCTCGCCCTGCACCTGGTCGGCGCCGGTGTGTCCCCGGCGGACTTCGAGGAGACCCCCGACCGGTTCGACATCCCCGACTCGGTCATCGGCTTCCTGCGCGGCGAGCTGGGCACCCCGCCCGGTGGCTGGCCCGAGCCCTTCCGCACCAAGGCCCTCAAGGGCCGCGGCGAGCCCAGGCCGGTCCCCGAGCTGTCCGCCGAGGACCGCGAGGGGCTGTCCAAGGACCCGCGGGCCACCCTCAACCGGCTGCTGTTCCCCGGCCCGACGCGGGAGTTCGACACGCACCGGCAGTCGTTCGGCGACACCAGCGTCCTCGACAGCAAGGCCTTCTTCTACGGTCTGCGCCCGGCCAAGGAGTACGCCGTCGACCTCGAGCCCGGTGTACGTCTGCTGATCGAGCTGCAGGCGGTCGGCGAGGCCGACGAGCGCGGTATGCGCACCGTGATGTCCTCGCTCAACGGCCAGCTGCGGCCCATCCAGGTCCGGGACCGGGCGGCGGCCTCCGACGTGCCGGTGACCGAGAAGGCCGACCGGGCGAACCCGGGGCATGTGCCCGCGCCGTTCGCCGGTGTGGTGACGCTCGCGGTGGCCGAGGGCGACGTGGTGGCGGCCGGGGCGACCGTGGCCACCATCGAGGCGATGAAGATGGAGGCCACGATCACCGCGCCGAAGGCGGGCCGGGTCTCCCGGCTGGCCATCAACCGGATCCAGCAGGTGGAGGGCGGCGACCTGCTGGTGGAGATCGCCTGACACGAGCTGACGCGGTCTGCCGCGGGCTGACGCGCGTGTGTGGGCCGCGACCGGGCGCGTCCGGTCGCGGCCCACACGCGTCAGGTCACAGGCGCCCGGCCGGGTACCGCAGGCGCGCGAGAAGCAGGTTCGGGTCGCACCGGGTGACGGAGGCGGCGCCCGGCACGTGGACGCTCCGGCCGCGGACGGCCACCGAGGCCGCGTTGGACAGCCTGTCCTTCCCGGTGAGCACGACGGTGCGGCTGCCGTCGCGGCGCACCAGGACGACCTGGCCGCTGTGGGCCGGCGCGGCCGGCACGGTCCGGCCGTGGCCGGGGAAGACGAAGTCGTCGATGCCGTCCAGCTTCGTGGCCCGCGTCTCGACCGGGCCGACGGGGTGTCCGGGTTCGCGACGGTCGGCAGGGTCGCGAGGACGCGGGTGGTACCGGCGACGCGTGATGTTCTCGGGCGTCTGCCGCGTGATGTTCTCGGGCGTCTGCCCGCAGGCCAGGTCGAAACTGGAGGCCAGGTCGAAGTGGGCGACGACGTGCGGGGTCACACCGACATGGCGCTGTTCCGGTCTCCGCGGGCGGGAGCCGTGGCCGCGAGGTCGCCCGCGCGGACCACGGCTCGGCGCCGTCCGAGGCGCACCCGGACGAAGCCCGGGCGGACCGCTCAGTCCCAGAGCGGGTAGGTCATGACCTGGGTGAAGCCGTCCGGGCGCGCGCCCGAGTAGGTCAGGCTCATCTGCGTGAAGTGCGTGACGTTCGGGTCCTTCTTCCACGGCTCAGGGCGCTCCAGCCGGACCGTCACCGGGTAGGAGTGGAACTTGCCCGCCGCGCAGTAGGGCTTGCAGTCGTTGACCGCGTTCATCCCCTCGGCGACCGCCGATTGGTCGGTCCACTGCGTCCAGTTCAGCTGCGTGAGGACGCTGTTGCCGTCGCCGCAGGCCAGGATGAAGTCCGTCGGCCGCACGTGGCGCGCCCACGTGCAGTCCACGAGCACCGGCCGGGGTGCGGGCTTGGCCACGGGCGCGGAGGCGGTCGCGGACATGGACGCGGTGGCGGAGGCGGAGCCGCCCGGAGGACTGGCCGAGGCCGTGGTCATCGCGGCCGTGAGCAGAACTCCCGCCGCGAGGGTGACTGCCGTTCCCACCAGTGATCCGCGCATGGCCGCTCCCACTCGTCGTGCTGTGTTCCGACCGAGTGGTCACGACGCTACGACCGTCCGTCCGGATCCACCAGTCGCGCAGGTCACACCGCGTGTCACCCGTGCGAGACGGTCAACTTGTAGAACGCGACCCGGGCCCCGTTCGTGGTGCTGTCGGAGGAGGACTGATTGTACGACCCGGCCTTGAAGTACTGCTTGTACGGATTGAAGGACGACGGGATGTCGTAGCGGGTCGTGGTGCCGTTGACCGTCAGCTCGATGGTGTTTCCGCCGGTCACGGCGATGGTGTAGCTCCACGTGCGGCCGATGGACACATGGCCCACGGTGTGCGGGGTCTGTCCGCCGGACGGCGAGTTCTCGGTGCCGAGCACGATGTCGCCGTTCGCGTGCTGGTACAGCTCCAGCAGCGGCTTGGTGGAGGAACCGCCGGAGCCGAGGTGGATCTGGCCGACGCACACGTTCTTGGTCACCGAGACGACCCGCAGGGTCGCGCTCATCCGGTGCGAGCCGCTCAGCGACCAGTCGGCGGCGCTGCCGTCGCGGTTCATCTCCCTCAACTCGGAGCGGGCGTAGTTGGAGTTGGGCGTGGTCACGCCCTTCTCGGGCGCCCAGAACGTCATCGCGCCGTCGCGCGTGTCGGTGTAGAAGTACGCGTCCTGGTAGCCGTTCGCGCCCTGCAGCCGCGAGGAGGGGATGGTGTTCGGGTGGCCGGGCGAGCCGACGGGCTCCTGGAGCTGCCAGATCGACAGGTCGAAGTTGCCGCCGGGCGCGACATGGGGATCGGCCGCGTCCGCGCTGCCGCCGAGGGCGGTGAGGACGAGGGTGAAACCCGTGGCGGTCGTCACCGCGAGAAGCCGGGAACGGGTCATGTGGGGGGTCCTTCCACTTGAAGGATGCGCTCCCAAGGATGCGTTCAGCGATGTGAACGCTGAACGCATCCTTGTTCGCCGATGACCCGGAAGGTAGAGGCGTGAAGCAGACACGTCAAGAGGGTCAGCAGGCGCCCTCGTCCTGCCACGGACCCCACTCCGCGCCGCTCGGCGCTTCGTTCTGGGTCCACCACTTGGCCTTCCGGTTGTGGTGGTCGTACGAGGCCTCGTCCCCGTTCGTGTACACCGTCGTCGCACTCCAGGGCGTCTTGCAGGACGTGCTCGGCGGAGTCGTGGTCGGCGTCGGGGTGGGGGTCGCAGTGGGAGTGGAGGAGGGCGGGGTGGCGCCCGCGAACCGCACGGAGAACGTGGCGAAGTCCCAGGAGTTCTGGGGCACGCTGGAGCAGGTACCGGATGTGCGGCCGCCGTTGTCGGGCGGAGTGCACTGCCGGTCGCGGTTCAGGGACCAGAACGTGAACCGGTCCATGTGGTGACTGGTCGCGTAGTCCAGCACGGTCTGGAAGTCGCTCTGCCCGAAGTACTCGCCGGTGTCGCTGCGGCCGTTCATCCCGGAGAAGCCCTCATGGGCGTAGGCGGTGGCCTGGTCCCAGCCGAAGGTGGACTGGAGGATCGAGTTGAAGCTGGTCAGCGCGCCGGTCTGGCTCGCCGCGCCGTTGAACCCGCCGTCGAACGGCATGATGGAGAAGTTGTTCGGGGTGAACTCCTGCGACTTGGCCTCCAGCAGCATCTGCTTGCCGAACCAGCCGGTGCCGTCGGCCGTGCCGGCCGTGGTCACGGACACGTACAGGCCGGGGTTGTCCTGTTGGAGGATCTTCGCCGCGCCGATCTCGTTCCTGATCGCGGCGCTGTTCTCGTACTCCGGCTCCTCCAGGTCGAAGTCGATCGCGTGGAGGCCGTACTTGGTGATCACCTGCTGGTACGCCGCCGCCGTGGACGCCGCGTCCGCGCAGGCCTGGCCCAGCTTGGTGCCGCCGTAGCCGCCGATGGAGACGGAGACGTCACCGCCCTTGGCGCGGATGGTGCTGATCACCGACTGCACGGCGGTGTCCGAGGAGACGGGCGCGGTGCCGCCCCAGGTCGGTGAGCAGCCGCCGCCGTCGGGGGCGAGGACGAAGGCCAGTTGGAAGGCCTTCAGTCCGGTGGCGTCCATGATGGCGGCCGCGTCCGGCGGGTCGTTGTCCAGTGGCATCAGGTAGGGGGCGGCCCCAGCCTCCGACGGCTGTCACGCTCACGTCAATAGATTGGTCTAGTCCAAAGGCTTCTTTGGACTAGACCAAACGATTTCTTTACCCGGGAGCCCCTACGTGAGGCGCACCGTGAAGCCGCGGTCGAGCGGGAGACTCGGCGTGCTGATCGTCGTCACACGGGTGTCCGCGTCGTACGACCAGGCGGAGTCCGGGAGTTGACGCCCGTCCAGGAGGACGTCCGCCGGTGCGGAGTCCCCGTGCACCGTGAACCGGTACGACCGCGCGTCCACCTTGCCCGCGTAGGCACCCTTGCTCGCCCCGACCGAGACGGTCGTCCCCCGCGGGTCCGTGTGCACGGACACCCGCTGGGTCGCGACCGCGCCCTTGGTGAAGTCACGCGTCACGCCGTCGTCCTCGTAGAGCGTGTAGTGGCCCGTGCCGTGGGCCGAGGGGTACAGGTCCCAGTCCAGCTCGTGCCGGTCACGGCTCTGCCAACTCGTCGTTCCCTCGGGCCACATGGGCACGATCGCACCCTCGCGCACGAACAGCGGGAGCGTGTCCAGCGGTGCGTGGTACCCGTTCAGGGTGGTGGGGCCCTGGTAGGTGCGGCCCGTCCAGTAGTCGGTCCAGGTGCCCTTCGGCAGGTAGATGCCGTCGCGGGTGTCCGAGTCCTGGTAGACGGGCGCCACGAGGAAGTCCCGGCCGGACAGGAACTCGTACTTCGCCTGCGCGCCCAGGGTGTTCGGGTCGTCCGGGTACTCCAGCCACAGCGGACGCACCGCGCCCACACCCGTCCTCGCCGCCTGCGCCGACAGCGTGTACATGTACGGCAGCAGCCGCTCCTTCAGCTGAAGGTACTTGCGGTTGATGGAGGTGTACGGCTCCCCGTCCAGCCAGGGCTGCTGGTCGGCGGGCTTCTTGGCGGTGATGTCGCTCGCCCAGCCGTCCATGGTCATGATGGCCGGCAGGAACGCCTTCCACTGCAGGTCACGGGCGTACATCTTCGCGTCGTGCCGGTAGATGCTGCCCACGTCACCGGTGTTGTACGCGATGCCCGACATCGTCGCCCCGGCGTACGTCGGGATCTGCCAGCGGATGTAGTCCCAGGACAGCTTCTGGTCGCCGCTCCACAGCACCCCGCAGCGCTGGGCGCCCGCCCAGGACACCGGAAGCCACACGAAGCCGCGCGCGTCGCTGTTGTCCTCGATCCCCTTCTTCGCCGCGTCGCACGCGTCCAGCGCGAACTTGTAGCCGTTGCCCACCCAGGCCACGTCCAGCTTCGCCACCCGCTGGCCCGCCTTGACCTGGTCGGCGAGCTTGTCGATGCCGTTCTGCGTCCACAGGCCGAGCTGCGCGTCGTGGTCCTGCAGGCCCTTGGCGGTCTGCTCCAGGTTCTCGTACCCGCAGCCGTAGCCGTCGTTGACCAGCATCCAGCCGAGCGGCATCTGGTGCTCGGTGTAGCCGTCGGCGATCTTCAGCGCGTCCAGGGTGTGCCGCTCGCCCCGGTTGGCGTTGTGCAGGTAGCAGTCGGAGTCGCCGGGTTCGAGGCCGTACACCGGAGGCATGAACGGCTTGCCGACCAACGCCGTGTACTTGCCGATCACCTGCTTGGCGTCGCCGAGGAAGTAGTAGGCGTCCAGGCGCCGTTCCTGCTGACCCGTGGTGACCGGCGCGCCGAAGGTGTACACGCCGGGCGCGAAGGTGTTGCGGAAGACGCCGTAGCCCGCGCTGGAGAGGTAGAACGGCTGGGAGTTGTTGTAGCCGCCCTCGTTCCAGTCGAAGCTGTTGGCCACGTACATGGTCTGCCCGCGGTGCGAGAAGCTGCCGTTCTGCTCGCCGCCGCCGAAGAACTGTTCGTCCGCAGCCCGCTCCAGACTCTGCCGCATCCCGCCCGTGGACCAGCGCAGCGGCTTGTCCTCCTGCCAGATCCGGGTGCGGTTGTCGGCCTTGTACAGCCCGAAGCGGAGCGGCTTCTTGTACACGCGCAGGACGGCCTCGGGGGACCGGATGCCGTAGTAGTCGCCCGCGTCGAAGGACGAGGTGTGCCGCTGGAGCGCCGGCCGCTCGCGCACGATCGCCGTGCCGGCCGGATCGCTCAGCGAGCCCGACGGGTCGGCCTGGAGCCGCAGTCGGCCGCCTTCCAGGAAGTCGGCGCGGGCCTTGAGGCCGCCCGCCTCGACGGTGTAGCTGCCGTCGCCGCCCGAGAAGGACGTGAGGTCACCGGCGTCCGTGGTCGAGGGCAGGTACGCGGTGCCGGTGAAGGAGTTGTCGTGCACGTCGTACGGCACGACCACGACGTGGTACGTCCCCGACGCCCGCGGTATCACCGTGGCCTCGGGGTCGGCGGTGCCGGCGCTGGACGCCACCTGCTTGCCGTGGTCGTCGTAGACGTACATGTCGAAGTCGTCGGACGGGTGCTCCCACGCGATGGACAGCGGGACGCCGCCCTCGGGGTTGTCGTCCCAGTAGCCGTCGGGCACCGAGACGGTCAGGTCGAAGCGGTCGCAGACCTTGTTCTCGGGGTCGTCGGCGGCGGCGGGACAGCTCTCGGTGCCGCCGCCGGTGCCCTTGGCGTAGACCGGGCTCTGCCAGCTGACGCTCGCGTGACCGGGGTCGAGCACGCCGCCGGTCGCTGTGGCGGCGGCAGCGGTGGGCGCCGGAGCGGCGAGCACGGTCCCGGCCAGGACGGTCGCCAACCCCAGCGGAACCCAGGCCGGCCACGGCACACGATGTCGGATTCTTCGCACGGCGGAACAGCTCCTCTCGCACCCTTGCGGACTGACTGTTCTTGCTGTGTGTGCTCGTAAGCGCTCGAAATGAGCGTCAATCGAGCAACTTCACGCACGAAGCCTGGGGGTTGACGCAGGGTCATGTCAATAGCGCGGCTGGGCGCGGGGAAGGTGCGTCTCCGTCGGGCGGAGGGGTGGGGGACGGGTGCGTGGTGCTGGGTGGCGCCACTTGGCGCCATGTGCCGGTCGCGTGGCGCCATCTGGTGCCAATCTGTGCCGCCGGAAGGGTGCGGGTGGGTGTGGCGTCACGTCTACTCAGATCGCCCTGCTCGCATTTCACCAGACGGGAGGGGCGCTCATGGATTTGTGCCAGGCGTGGCGCCGCCCGGCCTTCCGTGTTGAGAGCCCGTTCCCCCCTCTCGGCCGAGTCCCGCCCCCGTCGGGGGAGACCGATCGCCCGCGCGGCCTGCGCAACACCGTCCTTGCCCACCCCCGGCTGCGCGAGCCGGCCGACCGGCTGCTGAGGACGCCGGGGGAGATGCGGCCCCCCGGCGGCGCGGCCTCGTCCGTGGCGGTAAGTCTTCCTCGGAAGCGGGTGGTTGACGGGCAGAACCTGTCCATGGTGGCAGGTTCTCGTCAAAGGTTTCACCAAGCGGCGGACGCGCCCGGCGTCCCGTGATCGGGTCTCCTGCGTCGGCAGAGTCGATGCCCCTCGGGAGGTCCCTGGTGTCCGTGCCAACCCGCAGAAGACGGTGGTTCACCGTCTGCGCACTCACCGCGTCCGCCGCGCTGGTCGCGATACCCCCGTCCGCCGCCTCCGGCCGCGGCGACGTCAGCCCCTTCGGTGTCCGCGCGCTCGGCCAGCTCGCCAAGGAACGCGAGCAGCCGGCGGCCACCATGACGCCGAATCTGAAGGCGGAGGACGACGGCGGAGGCGAGGCGGACGAGATCGCGGAGGGCGCGGACCAGTTCGCCGAGGCCCGCACCTCACCCGGCGTCGTCGCGCCGGGCGCGTACGGCGCCGCCTGGCGCGATCTGCAGAAACTCCCGTCCACGGACGGCGATTGGCGCCACGTCACCGGACTGCCGTACAACTCCGACGACGGGCGCTACCGCGACATCGACTCCAACTCCAGCGGCGGCTCCGGCAACGTCACCGGCCGTATGGCCGCGATCGCGGCCGACGACGACGGCTACGTGTACGCGGGCAGCGCCGGCGGCGGAGTGTGGCGCTCGCACACCGGGGGCGGCCGCTGGCAGCCCATCAGCGACCGGCTGCCCGCCCAGTCCACCGGCGCCCTCGCCGTCGACGGATCGGGCCGGTTGTGGCTCGGCACCGGCGAGGCCACCACCAACGCCGACGCCTACCTCGGCAGTGGCGTCTACGTCCTCGCCGACCCGCACCAGGGCACGTTCTCCCCGCGCCGGCGGATCGGCGGCGACGAGCTGGACAGCACCACCGTCCACGAACTGCGCTTCGGTGGCGACCGGGTGTGGGCCGCCACCAGCAAGGGTGTGTGGAGCCACTCCACGAAGCGGCTGAGCGGCGCCTGGACCCTGGAGTACGCGCCCAACCCCGAGTACCTGCCCGGGGGTTCGAAGGCGGGCGACCCGAGCGCGCCGTACAAGAACATCGCGAACGACATCGCCATCGACCCCAAGGACCCGTCCAAGGTGGTCCTCGCCGTCGGCTGGCGCAGCGGCGACGACTACAACGGCTTCTTCACCAAGGTCCGCGGCGCCTGGACGCGGATCACCAGCGGCCTCGGCGATCTGCCTGCCGACCCCGACGGTGTCGGCAACGTCACCTTCGCCCGCTCCGCCGACGGCTCCCGCTACTACGCCATCGACCAGTCCCCGGAAGAGCTCAACACCAACCCGGACAGCGGCCTCGAAGGCATCTTCGTCTCCAAGTCCGGCTCGCCCACCGGCCCCTGGACCCGGATGGCCGACTACAAGGGCCTGGCCGCCGACAACTCGGCGCTGACCTCGCCCGGTTACATGCCCGGCGTCCAGGCCTGGTACAACCAGTTCCTCACCGTCGACCCGAGCGACCCGCAGCACGTGTACGCCGGACTCGAAGAGGTCTACGAGACCAAGGACGGCGGCGGCACCTGGTCCACCGTCGGTCCGTACTGGAACTTCGGCTTCTCCTGCTGGAGCATCGACCCGGCCGAGCAGACCGGTGACTGCAACCCGACCACCCACTCCGACCAGCACGGCGTCGCCATCGGCCGGTACCACGGCAAGAGCTGGGTCTACGTGGGCAACGACGGCGGCATCTACAAGCGCCCGGTCGCCGGCGCCCAGGACACCGACGGCCATGCCACCGACTGGACCTCCCTCAACGACGGCACGATCGACACCCTCCAGTACTACTCCGTGGGCATCGGCAAGGACCTCGACCACGGCGGCGTCACCGTCACCGGCGGCCTCCAGGACAACGGCCAGTCCGTCCTGCGCAGCGACGACAAGGTGATGGGCTCCAACTTCGGCGGCGACGGCGGCGACACGCTCACCGACCCCGCCAACGGCTGCGACATCGCCGAGGAGTACGTCTACCTCGCCATCCAGGTCACCCAGAACTGCGCGCTGAACGACGGCAGTTGGATCACCGACCCGAGCAAGGCCACGTCGTACGGCGTCGCCCCGGCCGACAACGCCACCGGCGAGGCCCGCTTCATCGCCCCGCTCGCCGCCGACCAGAAGAACGCCGCGACCTGGATCGCCGGCGGCCGCCACATCTGGGTGCAGACCCACGGGTACGCCATCCGCAGCGGCTCCGAGTGGACGAGCGTCCACGACTTCGGCCCCGGACGCGTCGCGACCGCCGTCGCGGCCTCGGGCGGGAAGGTCTACGCCGCCTGGTGCGGGCCGTGCAACAACCAGGGCTTCGCCCGTGGCATCGCCGTGGGCAACGCGGACGGCACCGGCTGGCACGACATCGCCCTCCCCGTGGACGCAGCCGTGCCCAACCGCTACCTGAGCGGCTTCGCCGTCGACCCGAAGAACGCCGACCACGTGTTCCTCACGGTCAACGGCTTCTCCCGGCACTGGACCGAGGGCCCCGGCGCGGGCGTCGGCCACGTCTTCGAATCCACCGACGGCGGCACCACCTGGAAGGACATCTCGGCGAACCTGCCCGACGTGCCCACCGACTCCGCGCTGGTCACGGCGGACGGCGGCCTCGCCGTCGCCACCGACCTCGGCGTCGTCCACCGCGCCCCGGGCCGTACGACCTGGCAGCGCGTCGGCGACCTCCCGGCCGTCGCCGTGCTCCAGCTCAAGACCGGCCCCGACGGCCGCACCCTGTACGCGGCCACCCACGGCCGCGGCATCTACGCGATCAAGCTGCGCGACCTCGACCGAGCGCCCCGCTGACGCGCTGAACGTCCCGCGGGCGCGCTGAGCGCCGCGCGGGCGCACAGAACGGGTGACCCCGGTACCCCCAGGGTCACCCGTTCTGCGTGTACGGCGCCGGCACGCCACGGATGTCCGCACGAAGGGGCTCCCAGCCCCCGCCTTGAGCGAAGAAACCGATCGGTTTACGATGAGGGAAACCGATCGGTTTCATGTGTCTGGAGGCTGCTGTGACCGCACTGAAGAACTCCGTCGTCCTCGTCACCGGCGGTAGCCGGGGCATCGGAAAGGCCCTGGTGGAGGAGTTGCACGCGCGGGGAGCCGGGAAGGTGTACGCCACCGCCCGCGACCCGCGCACGATCACCCACCCCGACGTCGTCGCGCTGCCCCTGGAGGTCACCGACCCCGCCTCCGTCGCGGCTCTCGCCGAGCAGGCGCCCGACGTGACCGTGCTGATCAACAACGCCGGCATCGCCGTCGGCGCCCGGGTCCTCACCTCCCCGCTCGACGACATCCGCCGCGAGTTCGAGGTCAACTACTACGGCCCGCTGCTCCTCACCCGCGCCTTCGTGCCGGTCATCGAGCGCAACGGCGGCGGCCACATCCTGAACGTCCACTCCGCCCTGTCCTGGCGCGCCGACGGCAGCAGCTACAGCTCCACCAAGGCCGCCCTGTGGTCGCAGACCAACAGCCTGCGCCTGGAGCTCCAGCCCCGGGGCATCCAGGTGACCGGCCTGCACATGGCGTACGTCGACACCGACATGACGGCCGGCATCGACGCCCCGAAGGCGGACGCCCACGACATCGCCGTGGCCGGGCTCGACGGCATCGAGTCCGGGGCGTACGAGGTGCTCGGCGACGACACCACCCGCTGGGTGAAGTCGGTGCTCTCGCAGGATCCCGCGGCGATGTACCAGCAGCTCGCCGAGTAGACCCGGGAACGGCCGGGGCCGAGGTCCCCCGCGTGCTTGCCCGGCCCCCCGGACGCGACCGAATGTGGTGCCTCGGTTTGCCCGCCCCGCCCTCCATGGCGTACCTGTGCCTTCGACCGAGACGGCGGAACGCGACGGTGGGGTGGACCGATGGCACGCATCCTGGTGATCGGCGGCGGCATCGCGGGCACGGCGACCGCGCTGGGCCTGCACAGGGCCGGACACGACGTCGCGGTCTTCGAGGCGCACCCCGACACCGCCGAGGACCTCGGGGCCTTCCTGACCCTGGCGAGCAACGGCATGCGGGCCCTGGCCCAGCTCGACGCCGCGGACGCCGTCACGGCCGTCGGTTTTCCGCTGACTTCGCTGCGCCTGATGGACAGCCAGGGCACCGAGGTCGCGCGGGCACCGCTCGCCGGCGCGGACGTACCCTCCCTGCGCTACCGCTGTCTGCGCCGCGGCGAGCTGAACGCGGCTCTCCAGGCCGAGGTGGTCCGGCGCGGCGTGCCACTGCACCACGGCGCCCGCCTGACGTCCGTGGACGAGAGCCCCGACGCCGTCACCGCGGTCTTCTCCGACGGCAGCACGGTCACCGGGGACCTGCTGATCGGCGCGGACGGCCTGAACTCGGCCGTGCGCCGGCTCGTCGTCGCACCCGACGCGCAACCCCGGTACGCGGGCCAGCGCGTCTTCTACGGCTACACGGACGGCGACCCCGCGGGCGAGGGTACCGGCGCCATCACCATGGTCCGCGGCACCGAGGCCGCCTTCGGGTACGCGGTCTCCCCGGCGGGGGAGACGTACTGGTTCGCCCGTGTCAGCGGCGACCCGCTGCCTGTGGACCGTTTGGACCAGGGCACCGCAAAGGGGCGGCGCGCCGAACTGCTCCCGCTCCTCGGCAAGGACGCCACGCCCGCCGCGGACATCGTCGCCGCCTGCGCCGCGGACATCATGGTCACCAACGCCACCGAGCTGCCGCTCGGCACCCCCTGGCACACGGGCCGTGTCCTCGTCGTCGGCGACGCGGCCCACGCGGCCTCACCGGCGACCGGACAGGGCGCGTCGATGGCTCTCGAAGACGCAGTCGTCCTCGCCAAGGCCCTGCGCGACATCCCCGATCCGCGCACCGCGTTCGCCGTCCACGAACACCACCGCCGCCCGCGCGTCGAGCACAACATCACCGTCAGCGGCGGCATCTCCCGCGGCACCCACACCCCCTCACGCGCCCGTTCCGGCGCTCCCGACGCCCTGAGCGCGGACGACGCGCTGATCCGTCGACTGGACTGGGAGACGCCGCTCGACGAGACCTTCGGCCCGGGGGTCTGAGCGGCGCGCTGCCGCGAAAGTGCAAGAGGGCGAGCATGGGAGTCCATTGCCGCGGCGGCCGCCCGGCCCGGATCGTTCCGGTGCAACCGGCCCTTCGGCAACAAGGAGCACTCGTGCGACTCTTGAGCAGAGCGGGCGGCGCCGTGACCACGGTCGTCGCCCTGGTCCTGGGCGGCGGCACGGCGGTCCCGGCGTCCGCCGCCTCCCCCGACGCCGACGCGACGTACAGCGTGACCGTGGGGACACCGGTACCGTTCGACAACCCCACGGACACCCCCGCCACGCCCTACCTCGACCGCGACGGCACGTTCCACTACCAGCAGTCCGCCGCGCTCTACGGCGCGAACGACCCGCGCACCTGGGACTTCTACACCGGCAGGAACTTCGACACCGCCACCTTCGACAAGAAGCTGAGCCGGGCGGTGAACCCCGCCAACAGCGCCGACCGCAACGACGACACCACCTGGCGGTGCAACAACAGCCCCACCGGCCGTGAGGCGACGTACGCCCCGGCCGGCTCGCACTACGCGCAGAAGAACTACTGCGACCTGTCCGGCGTGTGGGTCGACCCCGACACCGGCGACTGGTACGGCCTGGTCCACAACGAGTTCACCCCGCAGCCCTTCGGCGACGGCCTCCACTACGACGCCATCGACTACGCCGTCTCCACCGACCGGGGCCGCACCTGGACCGTCGAGGACCACGTCATCACGTCCCCGTACAGCACGAAGCGCGGGGACACGACGGCCTTCCCGAACCAGACGTACTCCTACGGCGACGGCGACCAGCGCCTCTTCGTGGACACCGCCTCCGGCTACTTCTACGCCTATTACGGCTCCCGGATCGTGGACAAGAAGGGCGGCTGGAAGGCCTTCTACGAGCACGTGGCCCGCGCCCCGATCTCCGCGAAGATGGCGCCCGGCTCCTGGAGCAAGTGGTACGACGGCTCCTGGTCCCAGCCCGGCACCGGCGGCCGGGAGAGCAACATCGTGCCCGTCGACACCGGCCACCCCACCGGCTACACGCCCGTCGACGCCGAGTACGACCCCGCGAACACAGGCACCTCCGCCGAGCAGATCGCGGCCGGCAAAATGCCCCCGACCTCCCCGCTGTTCGTCATGAACATCGCCTACGACGCCTACCTCGGCCTGTACATCGGCGAACCACAGGCCGTCGACCAGAGCGGTGACTCGCCGCAGTACTTCTACGCCACCGACGATCTGGCCTCCCAGAAGTGGCACCTCATCGGCGACACCGGTGCCTACACGAACGCCTCCTGGTACCGCTGGTTCCTCGACAGCGCCAACCGCACCGGCTCCGCGATCGTCGGCAAGTCGTTCCGCTCCTACTGCGCCTTCGGCTGCCACCACGACGCCTACGGCGAGTACGTCGACGTCACGATCGACCCAGCGGAGCACGCCGCGTCGCCGGTCGAGACCGGCCGCCGCTACCGCGTCGCTGCGGGCACCGGAAGGGTCCTCGCCCAGACCTCCGGCGGCCCGGCGACGACCTCCGTCGCCGATTCCACCGGCTCCCTCCGCGAGTCCTGGGTCTTCACGCCCACCGGTGACGGCGCCTTCACCCTCGCCAATGCCGAGACCGGGCGCCTGCTGGGCGTCGACTCCGCCTCCACCGCCGGCCGCGCCTGGGGCGCCAGGCCGACCGCCACAGCGGCACCGGCCGGTGGACCGACCGTCGGCCAGCAGTGGTTCCTGATCCCGAACACCGGCGACGAGCACACCTACCGTCTCGTCAACCGCTACAGCGGCCTGGTCCTCGCCCTGTCCGGGACCTCCACCCGCCGGGTCGAGACCACAGCGCCCCGCAACTGGACCGATTCCAGCGGCAGTTCGGTCGGCGGCGGACGTACCGCCGGCGAGCAGACCCTGTCCCTGACACCCGAGGGTCCCTCCCCGCGCGGGAAGTAGCCGTACCACCCGGGCGTCCGGTCCCCGCGGACCGGACGCCCGAATTCCGTACCTGCCACGGGAGTTGAGGCCAGAGCCGACTGCGGCGGTGACTATCCTGCGGACCATGTCGATCGTCAACGGGGAGTCCGACGCCCAACTGGCCCTGGCGGCCGCACAGGCGGGCGCGGAGGTGGTGCGCGCGATGTACGGGGGAGCCCTCGCGCGCTTCGAGAAGGGGGCCGGTGACTTCGCCACGGCGGCGGACATCGCCGCCGAGCAGGCCGTCGTCGAGGTGCTGCGCGGGGCGCGGCCCGACGACGCCGTGACCGGCGAGGAGAGCGGCAGCACCGGCGCGGCGGGCGCACACCGGCGCTGGCTGGTCGACCCGCTGTGCGGGACGCTCAACTACGCGGTGCACAACATGCTCGTAGCGGTGAACGTGGCCCTGCGGGTGGGCGACGAGATCACGGCGGCCGCGGCGGCGGACCCGTTCAGCGGCGAGGTGTTCTGGACCGACGGCGACCGGGCCCGGGTCCGCAGCGCGGGCACCGACGAGGAACTGACGCCCTCCCCGGACTCCCGTCTGGTGGACGTCAACCTCGACCCGCCCTTCCCCAACGCACCCGGCTTCAGGGCGGTCCGGCTGCTGGCCGATCCCGGGTTCGGCGAGCGGTTCCGCCCCCGGGTGGTCTCCACGACCCTCGCGGTCGCCTGGGTGGCCGCCGGCCGCAGGGCCGCGTACGTCACCGACGGCGATCTGCGCGACAGCGTGCACTTCGCGGCCGGCATCGCCCTGTGCCGGGCCGCGGGCTGCACGGTGACAGGCATTCACGGCCAGCCCCTGCACACCGGCGCCGGCGGGCTGATCGCGGCGGCCGACGCGGACACCCATGCCGCACTGGTCGAGTTGGCCGGGAACCGGACACGGCAGCCCGACGGGGTGCCCCGCCTCGCGTAGCGCCCCGAACGGCGTAGCAGGGCAGGCGGCCTGGGCGCGCTGCCGGTCAGATGGAAGCGTTCAATCGTCTACCAGTGAGGCAACTCATGCGTATGCGCAGCTTTGCTACCACGGCCGTTCTCGCCGGTGCCCTCGCCCTGACGGGCACCACGGCAGCCCACGCGGCGGACCCCGATCCCACGACCGGCGTGGCCTACGACAGCCCGGGAGTCCTCTCGGGCGACGTGATCCAGGTCCCGATCGACATCCCGATCAACATCTGCGGCGATTCGATCGACCTCATCGGGCTGCTGAACCCGGCCACGGGTAACGTCTGCACCAATTCGTGACGCCGGCCGTGCGCCGGTCCCGGCCGAGGGGACCGGCGCACGGCCGTGCGCGGAGAGTCGAGCGCTCGCCCGCGAGTACGGGATGGGGCATCACGCAGACCCGGGCAGGGTGCCGAACGCGCCGGCCGGTTCAGTCCGACGCGGCCTTCGACTCCTCGCGGCCGGACGGCACCGGCTCCCGTTCCGCGGCCGGCGCCGAGCGGGCGCGGCGGCGCAGGAGCAGGCGTCTGGCGGGGCGTTCGACCGCCTCGTACAGGAGCCAGGAGAGCGCGAGGGAGAGGGTGAAGGCGGCGGTGGTGACCGCCAGGCCGGCGAGGATGCCGAAGTGGGGTTTCGTGCCCAGCAGGCTCGTGCCCGCGCGCAGGACCAGCAGATGGATCATGTAGAAGGCGAACGACAGTTCACCCAGCCGCACCAGCCGCCGGTGCCGCCACAGTGAGGGCAGCCCCTTCAGGTCCGCGACGGCCGCCGCGGGGATGAGCACCGTGAACCCGGCGAGGGTGCAGAGGGTCGCCGGGTAGCCCGGGGTGACCTGCGGGACGAGGAAGTAGCCGATGACGGCCAGGGCCAGCGACGCCTCCAGTCCGGGCCCGCGCCACCGGCCGAGCAGCACCAGCCGCGCCGTGACCGCGCCGAGCACGAACTCGGGCAGACGGGCGGCGGGCAGGGAGTACATCGACTGGTTCGTCCAGTGGTGGGTGTCCGCCCGCGCCAGGACCAGCACCGCCACCACCGCGAGGCCGCCGAGCGCCAGTGTGCCGCGGGTGCCGAGCCTGCGCAGCAGCAGGAACAGCAGCGGGAAGGCGGCGTAGAAGAACGCCTCGCAGGCCAGCGACCAGCTGACCGGGTTCAGCGTCTGCCACCAGGGGTGCCACCAGGAGTGCAGCAGCAGGACGTTGGCCAGCGCCTGGGACGGTGTCGGCCTCGGCTGCCGGGCCAGCGTGTACGCCATGAGGAACGCGACGGTGAGGGTGACCAGGTGCACGGGGTAGACCCGGGCGATGCGCCGCCGCCAGAAGCCGAGCGCGCGGTCGTGCGGCCGGGCCGACCACGTCAGCACGAATCCGGAGAGCACGAAGAAGAACGACACCCCCGTGGCGCCGGCCCCGAAACCCCAGAAGACGAGGCGGCCGGCGTAGCCGCCGAAGTAGCCGAAGTTGTTGACGTGCAGTCCGAACACCAGCAGCGCCGCCATCCACCGCAGCCCGGTGAGCGACGGCAGGGAGGGCCTCGCGGAGGGTGGGGAGGATCTGGACGCGGCCGTGTTCGTGGCCGCGCCGGTCCGTGCGGGCGGCGTCCGGTTCGACCGGGTCGTCGCCGTACTCATCCAATCACCTGCCGCAGAAGGTTCGCGTGGGGCATGAAGGGGAGCGTTGCCGCTTCGGGCCCTCTCATTCACGTCACGTGGGAAACGTCACACTGCTGCCGAACGACAGAACCCGAGGTATGCCACGGATGGCCCGACATGGTGCACCCGTACGAGTGAGGGCCGCCTGGCCGCCCGGCGCGCACGGCAGAACCCCCGCCCATCCGTGTGCACTTAGTTCAAGTGAGAGCACTTGCGCTTTGTTCAGGACGACGCCACGGCCGCGGCCCGATTCGCCCGGGTCCGGGGGACCTCCTGACCACGGAGCCGGCGGAGGAGGGGGCGGTGGCCGGCGCCGGGGCATGGCGGCGCCCTATGGACAGGCCGCACCCGCACTGGAAGCATCCCGATCATGAATCGGAGCGTGCGCGTGCGGCCCGCCGAACCCGGTGACTACGACCGGATCGTCGCCGTCGTCGACGAGTGGTGGGGGCGGCCGATCAGCTCGGTGCTGCCCCGCCTCTTCCTCGACCACTTCCACCGCACGAGCCTGATCGCCGAGGACGACACCGGCCTGGCGGGCTTCCTCGTCGGGCTGATGTCCCCGTCACAGCCCGACGCCGCCTACATCCACTTCGTCGGTGTGGCGCCCCGACTGCGCGGCGGGGGACTGGCACGCCGCCTTTACGAGTGCTTCTTCGAGCGGGCCGCGACCGAAGGCCGTACGCGGGTCACGGCGATCACCTCCCCGCAGAACGGGCGCTCCGTCGCCTTCCACGCGGCGATGGGGTTCACGGTCACCGGCCCCGTTACCGGCTACGACGGCCCCGGAGTCGACCGCATGGTCTTCGAGCGCCTGCTCGACGCGCCCTGACGCTCCCGGCGCCGTGCTCACCCGTACGAAGGACCCCTCGGCTTGCCGTGGCGTCCCGCCGGGGACAGGGTCACATGATGCGTACGGGGGGTGCGAAACGCATCCGAAGGCATGCACAGGAATTATGTGCGCAAGCAAATTCCAGGTGCGGTCACGAAACCAGAATTGCATCGTTCGTTTTCTTGAATGCCTCATGTTTATGAGGGTAGGTTCGGCCTCATGACCGCATCCCAGACTCCGACCACCGCCGAGGAGCTGCGCGGTGCCGGCCTGCGCGTGACGGCGGCCCGCGTCGCGCTGCTGGAAACCGTCCGGGACGGTGACCACCTCGGCGTCGAGGCGATCGCCTCCGGGGTCCGCGAACGCGTGGGCCACATTTCCCTCCAGGCTGTCTACGAGGCCCTGCACGCCCTCACGGCCGCGGGCCTCGTGCGCCGTATCGAACCGGCCGGGAGCCCCGCCCGGTTCGAGGGGCGTGTCGGCGACAACCACCACCACGCCGTGTGCCGCGCGTGCGGTGCCGTCGTCGACGTCGACTGCGCGGTCGGCGACGCACCCTGCCTGACCGCGTCCGACGACCGTGGCTTCGCCATCGACGAGGCCGAGGTCGTCTACTGGGGCACCTGCCCCGACTGTTCCACCGGCCGCAGTTTCTGAGCACCGAGTTCCGTCCAGTTCGGAAGGATTGCCATGACTGACAATTACGACGAGTTCGCCGCGGAGAAGTCGGAGGAGGGGAGCGGCGGCTGCCCCGTCGTGCACGGCCGCGCCCCGCACCCGACGCAGGGCGGCGGCAACCGCCAGTGGTGGCCGGACCGGCTCAACCTGAAGATCCTTGCCAAGAACCCCGCCGTGGCCAACCCGATGGGCGAGGGCTTCGACTACGCCGAGGCGTTCAACGCCCTCGACCTGCCCGCCGTCAAGCGGGACATCGAGGAGGTGCTCACCACCTCCCAGGACTGGTGGCCGGCCGACTTCGGTCACTACGGCCCGCTGATCATCCGTATGGCCTGGCACAGCGCGGGCACCTACCGCGTCAGTGACGGCCGCGGCGGCGCCGGCGCCGGTCAGCAGCGCTTCGCGCCGCTGAACAGCTGGCCGGACAACGCCAACCTGGACAAGGCCCGCCGTCTGCTCTGGCCGGTGAAGAAGAAGTACGGCAAGAGCCTGTCCTGGGCCGACCTCCTGATCCTGTCCGGCAACGTCGCGCTGGAGTCCATGGGTTTCACGACCTTCGGCTTCGGCGGCGGCCGCGAGGACGTGTGGGAGGCGGAGGAGGACGTCTACTGGGGTCCCGAGACCACCTGGCTCGACGACAAGCGCTACACCGGCGACCGCGAGCTGGAGAACCCGCTCGGCGCCGTCCAGATGGGCCTCATCTACGTCAACCCGGAGGGCCCCAACGGCAACCCGGACCCGCTGGCCGCGGCTCGCGACATCCGTGAGACGTTCGGCCGCATGGCGATGAACGACGAGGAGACCGTCGCCCTCATCGCGGGTGGCCACAGCTTCGGCAAGACCCACGGCGCGGGCCCGGCCGACAACGTCGGCGCCGACCCCGAGGCCGCCGGCCTGGAGGAGCAGGGCCTGGGCTGGAGGAGCACCTACAACACCGGCAAGGGCGCGGACGCCATCACCTCCGGCATCGAGGTCACCTGGACCACCACGCCGACCCGGTGGAGCAACAACTTCTTCGAGAACCTGTTCGGCTACGAGTGGGAGCTGACGAAGAGCCCCGCCGGCGCCAACCAGTGGAAGCCGAAGGACGGCGCGGGCGCGGGCACGGTCCCGCACGCCCACGACGCGGCCAAGAAGATCGCGCCGAGCATGCTCACGACGGACCTGTCGCTGCGCTTCGACCCGATCTACGAGCCGATCGCCCGCCGCTTCTACGAGAACCCCGACCAGTTCGCGGACGCCTTCGCCCGTGCCTGGTACAAGCTGACCCACCGCGACATGGGCCCGAAGCGGCTGTACCTCGGCCCGGAGGTCCCGCAGGAGACGCTGCTGTGGCAGGACCCGCTGCCGGAGCGCGAGGGTGAGCTGATCGACGGCGCGGACGTCGCGGCCCTCAAGGCCAAGCTGCTCGACTCGGGCCTGACCGTGGCCCAGCTGGTCTCCGCCGCGTGGGCGTCCGCGTCCACCTTCCGCGGCAGCGACAAGCGCGGCGGTGCCAACGGCGGCCGTATCCGGCTGCAGCCGCAGCGCGGCTGGGAGGTCAACGAGCCCGACGAGCTGGCCCAGGTGCTGCGCGTGCTCGAGGGCATCCAGCAGGAGTTCAACGCCTCGTCCGGTGCCAAGAAGGTCTCCCTGGCCGACCTCGTCGTCCTCGGCGGAGTCGCGGCCGTGGAGAAGGCCGCCAAGGACGGCGGCCACGAGGTCGAGGTGCCCTTCACCCCCGGCCGTGTCGACGCGGGCGACGAGCACACCGACCCCGAGTCCTTCGCGGTGCTGGAGCCCGCCGCGGACGGCTTCCGCAACTACGTGGGCAAGGGCAACCGCCTGCCGGCCGAGTACCTGCTGCTCGACAAGGCGAACCTGCTCACTCTGAGCGCCCCCGAGATGACCGTCCTCGTCGGCGGCCTGCGCGTCCTCGGTGCCAACCACCAGGGCTCGCGCCACGGTGTCCTCACCGAGACGCCCGGCACCCTGACGAACGACTTCTTCGTCAACCTGCTCGACCTGGGCACGGCGTGGAAGTCGACGTCCGAGGACCAGAGCACGTTCGAGGGCCGCGACGCGGCCACCGGCGCGGTCAAGTGGACCGGCACCCGTGCCGACCTGGTCTTCGGCTCCAACTCCGAACTGCGTGCGCTCGCCGAGGTGTACGCGTCGGACGACGCCAAGGAGAAGTTCGTGAAGGACTTCGTCGCGGCGTTCGACAAGGTCATGAACCTCGACCGGTTCGACCTCGCCTGAGCATCGCGGTGAAGGCCTGAAGTACCGCACGACGGCGTCCGGTCCGACCCCGCTGGGTCGGACCGGACGCCGTCGTCATGCCGGGGGCGATGCTCAGTGGCCGAGCGCCGCCACGCCCGCCCGCGCGTACTTCTCGTCCAGGTCGCCGGACGGGGCGCCCGCGACGCCGATGCCCGCGACCGGGGCACCCTTGGCGGTGACCGGAGCGCCGCCGCCGAGGAACAGCGTGCCCGGGATGTCCTTCAGGGTCGGCGCCTGCTCAAGGCGCTTGGCCAGCTCCGAGGTGGGCGCGTTCCAGGAGACCGCGGTGAACGCCTTGCGCTGGGCGGCCTCGTACGACTGCGGGCCCGCGCCGTCACCGCGCAGGGTGACCAGCGTGTTGCCGTTGCGGTCGACGACCGCCACCGACACCTGCCGGCCCTCCTTCTTCGCGGCGTCGATCGCGGCCTGCGCCGCCTCGGTGGCCGCGCCGAGGGTGAGGTGCGTGCTCTGCGTGAGGCTGCCGCCCCGCGGGGACACGGCGGCGGGGGCGGCGCCGGCGTCCGAGCCCGCGGCGTTGGCGGCGACCGTACCGACGACACCGGCGCCGACGACGGCGAGGGCGGCACCACCGAGCAGGACGCGACTACGGCTGGACGGCTTCTTGCGGCTGGGCATGACAGGACCTCTCTGCGGTGGGAAGCACGGGGACGGGGGGACGCCGTCCCCCCACACCGATCCTCGGTCCGGAACCGGCCGTTGCCCGTCGGCGGACCGGTGGTCCCGGGGGTCATCCGATCGGATGACCCTCTACGCTGCGGGCGAGGGAACAATGGAGGGTGTTTTCCCAGTTCAACGTCGAGATCAGGCGCCGGAGCGGGGGCTGCGACGAGACGGTGGACAAGGGAGCGGACATGAGGGAGGCGGCGCCGATGGCCACGCCCGAGCGGGAGACGCCGAAGGCCGGGCCCGAACGGCAGGCGCCGACGGCCGCGCCCGAACGGGACGACAGCCGCACTCTCGCCTTGGTCATGCACACGGCGTTCTACGTGCTGCTTGCGGCGTCCGTCGCCCGCTACCTGGCCCGGCACGCCGAGGGCCCGCGCACCCCCTGGATCATCGGGCTCTCCGTGCTGCTGGCCGTGCTGTACCTGCTCGGCCCGGCGCCCGGCGCCCGCCCCAGCTCCCGCCGGCTGACCTGGCTGGGCCTGGTCGTCGCCACCTGGGCCCTGCTCGTCGTCCTCGCGCCCAGCTTCGCCTGGTGCGCCGTCCCGCTCTTCTTCACCGGCCTGCGCACCCTTCCGGTACGCGTCGCCGTGCCGCTCGTCGCGCTGCTGACGGCGCTGGTGGTGGCGGCCCAGCTGAGCCTCGCGGGCTGGTGGGACCCGAACCTGCTGCTCGCGCCCCCGGCCGTCGCCGCCGTCGCCACGACCGTCTACGTCGTCATGCAGCGCGAGGCGGCCCGCCGGGACGCCCTGATCGCCGACCTGGTCCGCACCCGCCGGGTCCTCGCCGCCACCGAGCGCCGCGAGGGCACCCTCGCCGAACGCGAGCGGCTGGCCCGGGAGATCCACGACACCCTCGCCCAGGGCCTGTCCAGCCAGCGGATGCTGCTGCAGGCCGCGGACCGGCTCTGGGACACCGCCTCCGGCACGGCACGCGACCACGTGCGCACCGCGGCCGACATCGCCGAGCAGAGCCTCGCCGAGGCCCGCCGCTTCGTCCACGACCTGACCCCCGCCGATCTCGCCGAGGGCGGCGGCCTGCTCCAGGCCCTGGAGGCGGTCGCCGAACGGGAGACGTCGTCCACGCTCACGGTCCGCGTCCACACGGAGGGCACACCGCCGGCCGTGCTGCCCGCTCCCGTGGAGTCGGCCCTGCTCCGTATCGCGCAGGGCGCGCTGGCCAACGTCCGTGAACACGCGGCCGCCACGACGGCCACCCTCACCCTGACCTGCCTGGAGGACCAGATCGTCCTGGACGTGACGGACGACGGCCGCGGCTTCGACGCGGAGGCGGTCCCGGCCGCCGAGGGGCGCGGTCACGGCCTGCCCGCCATTCGCGCCCGCCTGAGCCAGCTGGGTGGCACCCTGACGATCGAGTCGGCCCCCGGCGAGGGCACGGCACTGTCGGCGGCGATCCCCTTGGAGCGGAGATGAACGAGACACCCGATACGCCCGCGACGCGACGGACGTCCGAAGCCGGCGCGACACCCGAGGAACCCCAGTCCGCCGATGCGCCCGCGGCAGCCGGTGGCACACCGTCCGTGCGCATCCTCGTCTGCGACGACCACGCCGTCGTACGCGCCGGACTGCTCGCCCTCCTGCACAGCACGCCGGACATCGAGGTCGTCGGCGAGGCGGGCAGTGGCGAGGAGGCGCTCGCCCTCGCCCGCAAGACGAACCCGGACGTCGTCCTCATGGACCTGCAACTGGGCGACGGGATCGACGGCGTGGAGACCACCCGCCGGCTGCTGTCCGCCGCACCCGCACCGCACGTGCTGGTCCTGACGACGTACGACACCGACGCCGACGTCACCCGCGCCATCGAGGCCGGCGCCACCGGCTACCTCCTGAAGGCCGAGCGCCCCGAGGACCTCTTCGCCGCCATCCACTCCGCCGCCCAGGGCCGCCCGGCGCTGTCGCCCCCGGTGGCGGACCGCGTGATGTCCCGCCTGCGCAACCCGCGCCCCGCCCTCACCCCGCGCGAACGCGACATCCTCGTCCACCTCGCCCGCGGCCTGCCCAACCACGCCATCGCCCGCGCCCTCTTCATCAGCGAGGCCACGGTCAAGACCCACCTGCGCCGCATCTACGACAAGCTCGGCGTGGACACCCGGGCGGGCGCGGTGTCGGTCGCGAAGGAACAGCGGCTGCTGCCCTGAGCGGATGCGCTGCTGTGGCGGTGCGACGCCACCTCGCGCAGCGTGGGACGGGAGGGGCGAACGCCCCGAGGCCTGCCCCGGCCGCGAGAGAGGTGGGACGCATGGACACGGAGGTTTCCCGGCCCAGGGTCGTGGTGGGTCTCGACGGCTCGGCGACCTCGTACGCGGCGCTGCGCTGGGCTGTGCGCTATGCCGCGCTCCTGGGCGGCACCGTGGACGCCGTGGCGGCCTGGGAGCTTCCGGGCATGTACGGCTGGTCGGCGCCCGCGGTGGACATGGACGTCGACGAGGAGGAAGCCCGGGAGCGGATCAAGGGGGAACTGACCGCGGCGCTCGGCGCCGAGACGGCCGCCTCCGTGCGGGCGCTCGTGGTGCACGGCAACCCCGCCGACGTCCTGCTGCGGGCCGCCGAGGGCGCCGCGGCACTGGTCGTCGGCAGCCGGGGCCGGGGCGGTTTCGCCCGTGCCCTGCTGGGTTCCGTCAGCCAGCACGTGACGTACCACGCGAGCTGCCCCGTGGTGATCGTGCGCCCCGAGGCCGAGCACGGCAAGGACTGACGCGGGCCGGTCAGGACGGCGTCAGCGCGAGTCGGGGGTGTGCGGGTGCGACTGGGAGGCGAGCACCGCCGCCTGGACCCGGCGCTGCACGCCCAGCTTGGCCAGCAGCCGTGAGATGTGGTTCTTGACGGTCTTCTCCGACAGGAACAGCTTCCTGCCGATCTCACGGTTGGTCAGGCCCTCCCCGATCAGGGTGAGGACGTCCCGCTCCCGGGGCGACAGGCTCGCCAGTTCGGGCGGCGACGACGGTGTCGCGGCGGGGTCGGCGCGCAGGGAGCGCATCAGGCGGGCCGTCGTCTCGGGGTCGAGCATCGACTGCCCGGAGGCGACCGTGCGCACCGCCGACACCAGGTCGGAACCCTTGATCTGCTTCAGCACGTAGCCCGCGGCGCCGGCCATGATCGCGTCGAGCAGGGCCTCCTCGTCGTCGAACGAGGTCAGCATCAGACACGCCAGCTCCGGCATGCGGTCGCGCAGTTCCCGGCAGACCGTGATGCCGTCGCCGTCCGGGAGACGCACGTCCAGGACGGCGACGTGCGGGCGCAGGGCGGGGCCGCGTACCAGGGCGTGCTCGGCCGTGTCCGCGTCGCCGACCACGCGGATGTCCGGCTCGGCGCCGAGCAGGTCGGTCAGGCCACGGCGTACGACCTCGTGGTCGTCCAGCAGGAACACCCGGATCGGATCCTGCTCGGTGAAGGTGCGCGGCTGCGCCATGACGACCTCTCGTTCCGCGGTCGGGGACAGGCTGCGGACGGCCCCGAGGCCGATCATCGCCCGCCGGCACCGCGAGCACCAGGGCCGACCGGCCCCACTTCACCGGCGCGCGACGTGCGCGGGGCCGCGCACGGTCACGTCACGTGCGGGGCGACTCCGCAGGGTCACCGCAACTCGGAGAGGGCCGTTCGGCCCCTGTTCCCACCGGCGCCCCCACCATCAGGCTGGAAGCGGATCACTCTCGTTCCGGGGAGCTTGCCCCTTTGCCCGTTCGTCACCACGACCGCCCCGCCGACCGCCCGGGTCGGCCGCCCGCGCGGGCACGGTGCCGCACCGCGCGGCGCGCCCGGTGGCCGTAGTGTCGGACATGTCGTGATGTTCCCCGCATACCGGACGACCGCCGACGACGACTCCCGGAGCCTCTCATGTCCCAGGCCGACCACCCGGACGCCACCGGACTCACCGACGAGGAACTGCGCACCCTGGACGCGCACTGGCGCGCCGCCAACTACCTGGCGGCCGGCCAGATCTACCTGCTGGCCAACCCCCTGCTGACCGAACCGCTCCGGCCCGAGCACATCAAGCCGCGCCTGCTCGGCCACTGGGGCACCTCGCCCGGCCTCAACCTCGTGTACACGCACCTCAACCGTGTGATCAAGGCGCGCGGGCTGGACGCGCTGTGCGTATGGGGGCCGGGGCACGGCGGGCCCGCCGTCCTCGCGGGCTCCTGGCTGGAGGGCAGCTACACCGAGACCTACCCGGACGTGACACGGGACGCGGCCGGCATGGCCAGGCTGTTCCGGCAGTTCTCGTTCCCGGGCGGCGTGCCGAGCCATGTGGCGCCACAGACCCCGGGCTCGATCCACGAGGGCGGGGAACTCGGCTACTCGCTCGCACACGCCTACGGCGCCGCCTTCGACCACCGCGACCTCGTCGTGGCCTGCGTCATCGGCGACGGTGAGGCGGAGACCGGACCCTTGGCCGCCTCCTGGCACTCCAACAAGTTCCTGGACCCCGTGCACGACGGAGCCGTGCTGCCCATCCTGCACCTCAACGGCTACAAGATCGCCAACCCGACGGTGCTCGCCCGCCTCCCCGAGGCCGAACTCGACGCGCTGCTGCGGGGATACGGACACGAGCCCCTGTACGTCGTCGGCGACGACCCCGCCGAGGTGCACCGCGCCCTGGCCGCCACCCTCGACACGGCGCTGGACCGCATCGGGCTGATCCAGCGCACCGCACGCGCGGACGGCGACGGCGAGCGCCCGCGCTGGCCGATGATCGTGCTGCGCACCCCGAAAGGCTGGACCGGCCCGGCCGAGGTGGACGGAGAACCGGTCGAGGGCACCTGGCGGGCCCACCAGGTCCCGCTGCCGGGCGTCCGGGAGAACCCGGAACATCTGCGGCAGTTGGAGCAGTGGCTGCGCTCGTACCGGCCCGAGGAACTGTTCGGCCCCGACGGCCGGCCCGTCGCGGACGTCCTCGCCTGCGTCCCCGAGGGAGCGAGGAGGCTCGGGTCCAACCCGTACGCCAACGGCGGCCTGCTCGTGCGCGACCTCCCGATTCCGCCACTCGACACCTTCGCCGTCCCGGTCGACAAGCCCGGCACGAACCTGCACGAGCCCACCCGCGTCCTCGGCGCCCTCCTCGAACAGGTCATGAAGGACACCCGGGCCGACCGGAACTTCCGGCTGGTCGGCCCGGACGAGACCGCCTCCAACCGGCTCGACGCCGTCTTCGACGCCAGCGGCAAGGCCTGGCAGGCCGCTGTGCTGCCGGTCGACGAACACCTGGACCGGCACGGCCGGGTCGTGGAGGTCCTGTCCGAACACCTCTGCCAGGGCTGGCTGGAGGGCTACCTGCTGACCGGCCGGCACGGGCTGTTCTCCTGCTACGAGGCGTTCGTGCACATCGTCGACTCGATGGTCAACCAGCACATCAAATGGCTGAAGACCTCCCGGGAGCTGACCTGGCGCGCCCCCGTCGCCTCGCTCAACTACCTGCTCACCTCCCATGTGTGGCGCCAGGACCACAACGGCTTCTCCCACCAGGACCCCGGCTTCGTCGACCACGTCCTCAGCAAGAGCCCCGAGGTCGTCCGCGTCTATCTGCCGCCGGATGCCAACACCCTGCTGTCCGTGGCCGATCACGTCCTGCGCAGCCGCGCATACGTCAACGTGGTCGTCGCCGGCAAGCAGCCCTGCTTCGACTGGCTGACCATGGAACAGGCCGAGGCGCACTGCGCGCGCGGTGCCGGCATCTGGGAGTGGGCCAGTACCGACAACGGCGGCGAACCCGACGTGGTCCTCGCCTGCGCGGGGGACGTCCCCACCCTGGAGGTGCTGGCCGCCGCGCAGTTGCTGCGCCGGCATCTGCCCGACCTGGCGGTGCGCGTCGTCAACGTCGTCGACATGACCCGGCTGATGCCGCGCGGCGAACACCCGCACGGCATGCGGGACTTCGAGTACGACGGCCTCTTCACCACCGACAAGCCGGTGATCTTCGCCTACCACGGCTACCCGTGGCTGATCCACCGCCTCGCCTACAGCCGCGCCGGACACCATAACCTGCATGTGCGCGGCTACAAGGAGTCCGGCACCACGACCACCCCGTTCGACATGGTCGTGCGCAACG
The DNA here is from genome assembly GCF_053595235.1 of Streptomyces sp. NPDC002520. Lineage (NCBI taxonomy): Bacteria > Bacillati > Actinomycetota > Actinomycetes > Kitasatosporales > Streptomycetaceae > Streptomyces > Streptomyces sp. NPDC002520. The sequence continues at coordinate 200,426 of NZ_JBSFXG010000008.1, forward strand.
ACCTCGACCGCTTCCGCCTCGTCATGGACGTCATCGACCGGGTCCCCGGCCTCGCCGTACGCGCCGCCCCCGTACGCCAGGCGATGGCCGACGCCCGCACCCGCCACCACACCTGGATCCGCGCCCACGGCACCGACATGCCCGAGGTCGCGGAGTGGAGCTGGAACAGCTGAACACCCGTCCGGCCACGACGTGGCCGGACAGCCCGCCACACCGGAGAGGGTGAGGAGCGCCATGAAAGGTTTCGTCTTCCACGGCCCGGGAGAGTCCGCCTGGCAGGACGTCCCGGACCCGGCGATCAAGGACCCCACCGACGCCATCGTCAAGGTCGAGGCCGTGACGATCTGCGGGACCGACCTGCACATCCTCAAGGGCGACGTGCCCGAGGTGCATCCCGGAACCGTGCTGGGCCACGAGGCCGTCGGCGAGGTCGTCGAGACCGGCGGCGACGTGCGCAGCGTCCGCCCCGGGGACCGGGTCCTGGTCTCCTGCATCAGCTCCTGCGGCCAGTGCCGGTTCTGCCGCGAGAGGCGTTACGGGCAGTGCCGGGGCGGCGGGGGCTGGATCCTCGGCCACCTCGTCGACGGCACCCAGGCCGAGTACGTCCGGGTGCCCTACGCCGACCTGTCCGTGTACTCGCTGTCCGGCGGCCTGCGCGGCCAGGACGCCGTGCTGCTGGCGGACATCTTCCCGACCGCCTACGAGGTGGGCGTCCTCAACGGCCGTGTACGGCCCGGAGACACCGTGGTCGTGGTCGGTGCCGGCCCGATCGGGCTCGCGGCGATCGCCACGGCCCGCTTCTTCTCGCCGGAGCGGATCATCGCGGTGGACCTGGCGACGGCCCGGCTGGAGGCGGCCCGGCGGTTCGGCGCGGACGCGGTGGCCGACGCGAACGAGGCGCCCCGCCAGCTGGTCGACGACCTGACCGACGGGCTCGGCGCGGACGTCGTCATCGAGGCGGTCGGCGCCCCGGAGAGTTTCGAGCTGTGCACCCGCATGGTCCGACCCGGCGGACACGTGGCCAACATCGGTGTGCACGGCAAGCCCGCCACGCTGCACCTCGAAGACCTGTGGATCAGGGACGTGACGATCAGCACCGGGCTCGTGGACACCTACTCCACGCCCACCCTGCTGCGGATGGCCGCCGCCGGCCGGCTGCCCACCGCCGAGATGGTCACCCACACCTTCCCGCTCGCCCTCATGGAGGAGGCGTACGAGGTCTTCTCCCGGGCCGGCGAGACCGGCGCGCTCAAGGTGGTGCTCGGCGCAGAACCGCACACGGAAGTGGCCGTCCCCGCGGCCTGACCGCCCGCGCCGGGCGTGTGACGCGGCCGTCCCGGCCGTGTCACACGTCCCGGGCGATCAGCACGCCGCTGACCAGATCGGGCCGGACGCGCACCGCCCGGTCCACGCCCGGTTGCGCCTCCCGCGGACCCAGCAGCCCCCGGATCCGGGCGAGTTCAACGGGGTCGACGACCGGCCGGGCGTAACCCGTGACCACCACGCTCCAGCCGAGGTGCGTGTCCGGGTCGATGACGTCGGCCTCGAAGGCGACCACCACACCGACCCCGTCGTCCCGCGGGTCCCGCGCGGTCAGCGCCGCGTCCTCGGGGACGCGGAAGACGATGTCGCCCCCGTCCAGCACATGCCGGACCGGGCGCACGGCCGGCAGGGCCTGCCGGGTGAAGACGATCCTGCCCAGGGACACACTGCCCAGCAGACGCAGCGCCTCGGCACGGTCGAGGTCGATACGCCGGTGTGCGGGGCGGTCGTCACGGATCATGGCCCACTTCTTCGGGGGGTGCGATGCGGGCTTCGGGGGTGCGATGCGAGCGGAAGGACTCCACGGGGGAAGCGGAGCGACACCGCGGGGGAACCGGTGCCGCTCCTGACCCCACTGTCGCGCGCGGCGCCCCCGCCCTCCAGTGCCGTTCGGCCCTCGCCGAGGGACCGGCCGTCCCACGGCCCCCGGGCGTACGGACCCGCGCCGGGGCCGATACGGTGAGAAAAGCCCCCCGGTCCGGATCCCCGCACCGTGGGGACCGGGAGGAACGTGGTGACCGGCCCCGAGGCGCCCCGCGTACGGCTGCCGCAGCTGAAGCTGGACGAGCTGCTGGAGGAGGTCCAGGCACGGCTCGACGCTGCCCGTGGCACCCGCGACCGGGTGCACAGCCTGCTGGAGGCGGTGCTGTCCGTCGGCCGGGAACTGGACCTGGAGCAGGTCCTGCACTCCCTGGTGGACGCGGCCGCGGTCCTCGTGGACGCGGAGTACGCCGCCCTCGGCGTCATCGGGCCGGACGGCAGGACCCTGTCGGCCTTCCACACCGTGGGCGTCACCGCGGAGCAGATCGCCGAGATCGGCCCCTACCCGCAGGGGCACGGCATCCTCGGCGAGCTGATCCGGCACCCGGAGCCGCTGCGCCTGTCGAAGATCTCCGAACATCCGGCCTCCTACGGCTTCCCGCCCCACCACCCCCCGATGAACAGCTTCCTCGGCGTCCCGATCCGGATCCGCGACCAGGTCTTCGGCAACCTGTACCTGACCGAGAAACGCGGCGGCGCCGACTTCGACGCGGAGGACGAGTCCGTGCTGTCGACGCTGGCCGTAGCGGCCGGCGTCGCGATCGACAACGCCCGCCTGTACGAGGAGTCCCGGCTGCGCGAGCGCTGGCTGCGGGCGAACGCGGAGATCACCCACAGCCTCATGTCCGGCAGCGAGCGCGCCGAGGCCCTGGACCTGATCGCCGGACGCGCCCGGGAGATCACCGACTCGGCCCTGGCCGCGGTCGCGATGCCGCTGGAGGGCGGCGCGTCGCTCGGCGTCGAGATCGCCCTCGGCGTCGAGGCGGACGCGCACCGGGGACTCGTGCTTCCCCTGGACAAGACCCTGATGGGCCTGGCGTTCTCCACCGCCGCCCCGGTCACCAGCGACGACGTCGCCCATGATCAGCGGGTCGCTCCCGACCCTCCCCGCTTTCGCGGCCTCGGCCCCGCCGTGGCCGTCCCCATCGGTACGGGCGAGCACGGGGTGCGGGGCGTGGTGCTGCTCGCCCGCGAAGCCGGCCGGCCGGTGTTCTCGGGCAAGGAGACCGAGATGCTGCGGGCCTTCGCCGCGCAGGCCGCCCTCGCCATGGAGCTCGCCGAGCGCCGGCAGGACGCCGAGCGGATCGCACTGCTCCAGGACCGCGACCGGATCGCCCGGGACCTGCACGACCTGGCCATCCAGCGGCTGTTCGCCACCGGGATGACCCTGCAGAGCGCGGGCCGCTTCATCGACCACCCGGAGGCCGCCGAGCGGGTCCTGCGCGCCGTGGACGACCTGGACGAGACCATCAAGATCATCCGCTCCACGATCTTCGGGCTGCGCACCCGCGAGGGCGCGCCCGGCAGCGGGCTGCGCGCCCGGGTCGTGCACGTGGTCGGCGAAGCGGCCCCGGTCCTGGGATTCGCGCCCTCCGTCCGCATGGAGGGCCTCGTCGACACCGACGTACCCCGCGACATCGCCGACCACGTCGTGGCCGTGCTCTCCGAGGCCCTGACCAACGTCGCCCGGCACGCCCACGCCCACCGGGCCGACGTGCGCCTGCGGACCGACGGCCGCACGGTGCGCCTCACCGTCTCGGACAACGGCGTCGGCATCCCGCCCGACGGCCGCCGCAGCGGGCTGCGGAACATGGCCGAGCGGGCGCGGCAGTCGGGCGGAGGGCTGGAGGTGTCCGGCCCGGAGGGTGGCGGCGCCAGGATCGAGTGGTGGGTGCCGTTGCCCTCGCGGCAGGCGGTGGGCGAGGAGCGGTAGGGGGTGGGTGGTACGGCGTCGGCGCGGGGCGTTTCCGTACGGGCGCGGGCATGAGGTTCCGGGGCGTGCGGGCACGAGATCCCGGAGTGCTCGCGCGCGCGGTTCGAACCGCTCCGACATGGGGTTTTCGGACGCTCGGACGCGAGGTTCCCGCCCTCGTCCGGCGGACGCCCGGACAGAGGTGCAGGATGGTGTCGTGACGCTCACGGGCCGGGTCCGCGACACGGTTCCGCTGCCGTCCGCGGTCCGCCTCGCGCGGGCCGGGGCAGGCGTGGTGGAGGTGCGGTGCGCACGGTCCGGTCCGCCTCGTCACCGGGACCTCGACCCGGACCTTCCGGGGGCCGAGCGGCCCCGTTCGCAGGCGCGGACGGTCGCCGGCACGCGAGAGGAGGCGGCGACCATGACACGGACACCTCCCACGACGGTCACCCGGGTGCGGCTGTGGCGCTGGAAGCGCAACCCCCTCAAGCGGCACTGCGACGTCGTCGAGGCCTGGATCGTGCTCGCCACCTGGCTCCTCGCGGTGGCGGCCGGTGTGTTCACCGGCCAGGACGCGGCCCACTCCATGGACGCGACGTTCTCCGCACGGCGGGCCGAGGTGCACCCCGTGTCCGCCGTCCTCACCGAAGCCGCGGCGCGGACCACGCCCACCGACAACGGGTACGAGGACGGCCGGGTGTGGGCCGCCGTACGGTGGACGGCCGCGGACGGCACCGTGCACACGGACCGCGCGAAGGTCGTCCCCGGCACTGCGGCGGGCACCCCGGTGACGGTCTGGGCCGACGGTGCGAACCACATGGTCTCGCCACCCGCGAGCAAGTCGGAGGCCATGCTGCAGACCGTCCTGGCCGGAGTGCTCGTCGCACAGGTCGCGGGCACGACCGTCTGGGCCGGCGGACGGCTGGTCCGGGCCCGGCTGGTCCGGCGACGGCTGGCCGAGTGGGACGAGGAATGGCGGCGGGTCGAGCCCGAGTGGCGGAACCTGAGCGGAGGCAGGGGCTGACGGGGGTTTCGCGTCGACGCCGGCTGGCGCCAAAGGGTGTCGATGTCGGCGGCGCCCAGCCTGATACGGCCGTCGGCGGTGTCGGGGAGAAGATCTGGTCGTGAACTCATCGATCGCGGAGGCGCTCTCCGTCCTTCTGCTCCTGACAGTGCTGACGTGCGCCGTCGTTCGCCCGTTCGGATGGCCGGAGGCGGTTGTCGCCGTCCCGGCCGCGGGCGTGGTCATCGCCACCGGAGCGCTCTCGCTGGGGCACGCCCGCGAGGAGGCCGAGCGGCTCGGGCCGGTGATCGGGTTCCTCGCGGCCGTCCTGGTCCTGGCCCAGCTCTGCGACGGCGAGGGACTGTTTCAGGCGTGCGGGGCATGGATGGCCCGTAGTGCCGCGGGGCGTCCGCGCCACCTGCTCGCGCAGGTGTTCGCGGCCGCCTCGGTGATCACCGCGGTGCTCAGCCTGGACGCCACCATCGTGCTGCTCACCCCGGTGGTGTTCGCCACGGCCGCCCGGCTCGGCGCCCGGCCGAAACCGCACGTCTATGCCTGCACCCACCTGTCGAACACCGCGTCACTGCTGCTGCCCGTCTCCAACCTCACGAACTTGTTGGCCTTTGCCGCCAGCGGGCTGACCTTCACCCGCTTCGCCACCCTGATGGCCATGCCCTGGCTGGTCGCCATCGCCACCGAATACCTGGTCTTCAGGCGGTTCTTCGCCACCGACCTGGACGCCGGAGCTCAGGCGCCACCCACCGCCGAGCGAACCGAACTGCCGGTATTCGCCCTGGTCACCGTCGCGTGCACGCTGGCCGGGTTCGTCCTGACCTCGGCCATGGACATCAACCCCGCCTGGGCGGCCTTCGCCGGCGCCGTCGTGCTCGCCGTGCGGGCTCTGGCCCAGCGCCGTACCACGCCCACCACCGTCGCGCGCGCCGCCGCGGTGCCGTTCCTCGCCTTCGTCCTGGCTCTGGCCCTGGTGGTCCGCGCGGTCGTGGACAACGGGTTGGCGAGGGGGCTGGGGCACCTGGTCCCGAGTGGCACGGGACCGGTGGCCCTGCTCGGCATCGCGGCACTGGCCGCGGCGCTGGCCAATGTCATCAACAATCTGCCCGCCGTGCTGGTGCTGCTGCCACTGACCGCCCCGTCGGGGCCGGGAGCGGTCCTGGCGGTCCTGCTCGGTGTGAACATCGGCCCGAACCTCACCTACGCCGGCTCCCTGGCCACGCTGCTGTGGCGGCGCATCGTCCACGCTCACGACGGCGATGTCGAACTCGGCGAGTTCACCCGGCTCGGGGTGTTCACCGTGCCTGCCGCCCTGGGACTGTCGGTAGTGGCACTGTGGACCTCGCTCACCCTCGTCGGAGGCTGACCACCGTGAAGATCATCGTCTGGATCACCGAGGGCACCTGGCCCGCCGGCATCGACGCGGTCCGCGCCCACGCGGCCGACGACGCGGACATCGTGCTGCTCCACGTCACCCCGGCCGACGTTCCGGGTGCGGCGCACGGCGCGTTCGCGGGTCTGCTCGGCCGGGGCCACTTCGAACGCGACCCCGGCACACGACTGGAGCACCTGGCCACCGCCTTCGCCGACCAGCTCCTCGACCAGGCAGCGCGGCGTCTGGGGCGCCCGTGCGCCCGCGTCGACCGCACCGGACGCGTCGAGCGGGAAGTCGTCGCCGCAGCCGAGGGCGCCGACCTGCTCGTCCTCGCCCGTGACGGTGACCGCACCCATCTCGGGCCGCACAGCCTCGGGCCGACCAGCCGATTCATCGTCGACCACGCCCCGTGCCCCCTGCTGCTGGTATGGCCCGAGCCCGCCCCCGGCATCGCCACCATCCCGCCACCGCACCCGCCGCACCACCGCTAGCCACGGACATCGGGCGCCGACCGCCTCCTGCGAAGGGCACCATGCCAAGAATCGGCTCGACTCTCCGTATGCCGGTGATCGAGGCTCCGGGATCGCCGGAGCGTCCGGGTGAACTCCTGAGAACGTCGTGGACTGCTGCCGTACGGCACCGAACGCTCAGGCCGTCGCGCCGCTGCCGTACGGGGCATAGAGGTCGAGCAGCCGGATGCGGGAGGCGTGCAGCCGCTGGGCGACCACGCGCCCGACCCACACCGCGATCGCCCGGCCGAACGTGGGATCCTGCGCACACAGCTCCCGTACGGCGTCGGCGTCGAACTCCCAGGCCCGCACCGGGCTCATCGCCTCGCCGCCCAGCTGCCACAGGCGGGGCGTGAAGTGCCAGGACCAGCCGACGAGTTCGCCGTGTCCGAGCGACTCGATGACGGCGGGGCGGCGGCCGGGCACCCGCAGGTCGAGGGCGACGGTTCCGGTGCGCACGATCCAGAACCGGTCGGCGCGCCGGCCCTCCTCGAAGAGACGGGTACCGGCCTCGAAGGAGACCTCGCGGGCGAGGCGCATCAACCTTTCACGGTGCTCGGGTTCGAGTGCCGTGGTCATGGTGGTGGCGGAGGTCATCGCACCGGCTCCCTTCGTCGCTGGTGCTCCCAGCCTGCGCCCGCCCGGGTGCCGGCCGCCACGGGCCGCCCGGACCCGGGGGATGGGCCGTTCGGCCCCTGCGCGCGACGGCGCCGGGTGGCCTCGGGGACCGGGCTCCGCGAAGACGGCAGGACACTCACCTCGCGTGGCGCGTGGGCCGCGCGGGCCCGACCCCGTGGGCCGCGCCGACCGGCCCCGATCGACCACTCCTGGCACCTGCCCGCGGCCCCGGCTTCCGGTTCCCGTGCCGTTCGCCTGCACGGCAGCAGCGGGCTGGGCCGACCTGCTGGTCCGACGGACCGCCGACGCACGTGGTCAGTTGCCCCGGTGCACCACGTGGCCGCCCGTCACCGTCAACACGACCGGCGCGTCGGCCAGTTCGTCGCCGGGGGCGAGGACGGGGTCGACGGAGAGCGCCGTCAGGTCGGCCCGCAGGCCGGGTGCGACGCGGCCGGCCACGGCGGTCTCGCCGGCGGCGGCCGCCGCGTGGGTGGTGCAGCCCTCCAGAGCCTGCAGGGGCGTGAGTCCCGGCCGCTGCGCTGCGGCGCCCTTCGGGTGGCGGGCCGTGGCCAGGACGGCGCGGGCGTCGTAGTGCGCGATGGGCCAGTCCGAGCCGAGCGCGACCGTGGCCCCGGCGTCGCGCAGGTCCCGCAGCCGCCAGGCGCGGGCGGACCTGTCGGTGCCCAGGCGCTTCGACCACTCGTCGGTGCCGTCGTCCCTGGTGTAGCCGGTGTGCGGCGGCTGGAGCGATGCGGCGACACCCAGCTCGGCGAAGCGGGGGAGGAGGTCGTCGGGGGCCGTCTCGATGTGCTCGATCCGGTGCGCCCCGTGCCCGCCGGGGCCCAGTGAGGCGACGGTGTCCAGGACGTGGCGCACGGCCGCGTCCCCGATCGCGTGCGTGGCCGTCCGCACACCCGCCGCGTGCAGGGTGCGCACGGCGGCGGCGTACGCCTCGGGGTCCGGCCAGAACGCCTCCGTGCCCTGGCCGTGGCAGTCGGGGTGGTCCAGCCACGCGGTGCCGCCCTCGACGGTGCCGTCCATGAAGAACTTCACCCCGCCGACGAGCCAGTGCCGGCCGCCCCGGCCCTGCATCCCGATCAGCTCGCGCAGGGCGTCGTCGTCCGCGCCGGGCATGCACCAGGGCGCGAATCGCAGCCGGACGGGCAGCACGGTCTCCTCGGACACCGCGGTCATCAGGTCCAGGTCGCCGCCGTCCATCACATGGGCGCCGGTCAGTCCCGTGGCGGCCATGGCGGACAGCAGCTCCAGCAGGCGGGCGCGCCGCTCGGCATACGACGGACGCGGTACGACGTCCATGACCAGGTCCATCGCCGCGTGCTCGACGAGATGACCGGTGGGCCGGCCCTCCGCGTCGCACACCACCTCGGCGCGCTGGGCGAAGGAGCGCGGGCCGGTCACGCCGGCGGCGGCCAGGGCCGGGCCGTTGACGAGGGCGGAGTGGCCGTCGTACAGGCGCAGGAAGGCGGGCGCGGAGCCGAGGACGTCCGCCACCAGGTCGTGGTGGACGGGACGGCCCTCGAAGGCGTTGTGGTCGAGGCCGTGGCCGAGGACCCAGCCGTCGACCCGCTCGGCTGCGGCGAGCGCCGCGCGCAGCCCGGCCAGGTCCCGTACGCCCGACAGGTCCGCGCCCGTCGCCATCTCCAGGGCCCACACCGGATGGCTGTGGGAGTCGGTCAGGCCGGGCACGAGGTGCGCGCCGGTCAGGTCCACCACCTCGGTGCCGGGGCCGCGCCAGTCCCGTACGTCGTCCTGCTCGCCGACCGCGGTGATCACGCCGTCGCGCACGGCGACAGCCGAGGCGGTGGGGCGGGCGGGGTCGAGGGTGCGGACCTGGGCGCCGGTGAGGATGAGGTCGGCAGCGGGCATCAGAGGAACTCCTGTACGGATGACGGTCATTCGGCGGGCCGGGCGGGCCGGGGGCCACGGTGGGTTCGGCGAGCGCGGCGGCGTCGGGGGGTCAGGTGAGCGTGGCGGCCTCGGTCGGCCGGTCGGCTTCGGCGGCCTCGGCGGCTTCGGCGGGCTCGGCGGCGAAGGCGTCGTACACCTCGGGGTGTCGGCGGCGCAGCCACCACGCCAGCGGGAAGCCGAGGACGAAGACGGCCGGGGCCACGACGACGAGCACCGTGTTCACCGTTGCGGAGGCACCGGTGAAGAGGTCCATGTGGCCCACCACCAGCACGATCGCGGTCGCCAGGAGGACGGTGGCGGCGACGGGCGCCACCAGGGTCCGCAGGGTGCCCTCCTGATGGCGGACGCGCCGGAAGTAGCAGGGCACGGCGATCGCGGCGAGCAGCTGGAGCAGCAACAGGCCGATCATTCCCGGGGTGTTCACCCACAGCAGCAGCTGCTGGTACGGGTCGGCGCCCGCGGCCCAGAACGCGAGGACGACGGCCGCGCCGAGGACGGTCTGGGCGATGCCCGCGACGTACGGCGAGCGGTGGCGGTGGTGGATGCGGCCGAGCCGGCGCGGCAGCACGCCCTCCTCGGCCAGGGCCAGGGCGTAGCGGTTGATGGCGTTGTGGAAGGCGAGGAGGGAGGCGATGACGCTGGTGATGATGAAGATGTGCATCAGGTCCGCCGCCCAGCCGCCGACGTAGGTGGTGATCGCGGTGAAGAACAGCCCGGCCGGGTCCTTGCCCGCCGCCTGGACGACCTTGTCGTCGCCGAAGGCCTGGACGGCCACCCACACGATGAACGCGTAGAACAGGCCGAGGAAGGCGACCGCGAGGTAGGTGGCGCGCGGCACCGTGCGCTCCGGATCGCGGGCCTCGCGGCGGTAGATGACGGTCGACTCGAAGCCGGTGAACGCGGCGAACGCGAACGCGAGGACGGCGGCCGTGCCGGGGACGAACACGTGCGCCGGGGCCAGGGAGCCGAGCGACAGTCCGTGGGCGCCGCCCTTGAGCAGGACCCCGCCCGCGAGCAGCACGAGAATCCCGGTCTCGGCGACGAGCAGGATGCCGAGCAGCTTGGCGCCGAAGTCGATCGAACGGAAGCCGCCGTAGCCGATCAGCAGGAGTCCGGCCAGGGAGACGGGCAGCCAGGGGACGTCGGTGCCGAAGAGGGAGTGCAGCGTGTCCCGGGTGGTGGAGGCGAGGAGGCCGTAGACGCCGATCTCCATGCCGTTGTAGCCGACCAGGGCCAGCAGGGCCGCGCCGATGCCGACCGGGCGGCCGAGGCCCCGGGTGATGAAGGCGTAGAAGGCGCCGCCGCTTCTGACGTGGCGGCTCATCGTGGTGAAGCCGACGGCGAAGACCGCGAGGGTCAGGCCGGCGAGGAGATAGCCGACGGGTGCGCCGATGCCGCCCAGCAGGATCGCCAGGGGAGCGACGCCTGCCATCACGGTCAGGGGGGCGGCGGCGGAGACGACGAAGAAGGCGATGTCGGCGGTGCCGAGGGAGCCGGAGCGGAGTGTGGCCGCGTCGGACCGCACTCCTTCCTCCGGGATCTCGGACGTGGTCACGGACATTCGGGGGAGCCCTTCTGGCGGCGGACGGGAGGGGGGTCCCGGTGGCGGGGCGGTCGGGTGCGCGGGCGCCGGCGGCCGGAGCGTGGGTGCGCGGACCCGAGCCGACGAATCCGGGCGCACGGAGGGATGACGAGCGCCCGGAACCGGAAACCTAAAGGCTTTCGGTTTCCGCAATGTAACCTGCCGTTGGGTATCCGGGAAGACCTCAGGGGGAACGCTGACCATGGGACGGCCGCGCACACCGCTCCTCGACCGCGAGCGCATCACCACGACCGCGCTGCAACTGATCGACGAGAGCGGCGACTTCAGCGTCCCGCAGATCGCCCGCCGGCTCGGCGCCCAGACCGGCTCGGTGTACCACCATGTGGACGGCCGGGACGGCATCGTGGAACTGCTGCGGGAGCGGGTGGCCTCCGCGATCGACACCGCCACCCTGGACCTCGAGCCGTGGGACGCCGCCGTCGAGGCCTGGGCCCGCTCCTACCGCGCCGCGTTCGCCGCGCACCCCCGGGCCATCCCGATGCTGATGACGTCACCGGTGCGAGCGCCCCGGGTGCTGGAGCAGTACGAGCGCGCGGTGGACCGGCTCCTCGGGGCCGGATTCGCCCCCGCCGAGGTCATGCCGCTGATCGTCGCCCTGGAGAACCTGGTCCTGGGCTCGGCCCTCGACCTCGCCGCCCCCGAGGCGATGTGGGAGCTGACGGACCGGACGCCGACGCCCCGCCTCGCCGAGGCCCTCGCAGCGGTGGGGGAGGGCCGCGCCGACCGGGCCTTCGACGTCGGCCTCGCCGCCTTCATGAACCACGCGCGGGCCGTACTGGACGGCCGGAAGAGCTGACCTCCGCTCTCCGGCGGCCACGCGGTGTGATTTCCCGCCGCTCTCGGCCTGCATCGCCGGATTTCCCGGTACCGCAAGTGCCACGCCGGCGCCACGGCCTGGGCCGCGTGCAAGCACCTCCTGCGGATCTTCATCAGCGCTCGCGGGGAACTGCTCCGCGCCGACGAGCAGGCGGGCCCGACGGTCTGACCGCCCCGCCTAGAGCGGCGGATCCTCGAACAGCTCCAGCAGGGTGCGGGCGCTCTCCGCGGCCGCCGGAACGCAGTCGGCCGCGCCCGGGAACAGGCGGCCCCAGGCGCGGACGCGGCCCATCGCGCCGAAGCGCCAGGCGAGGCGCACCGCGCGGCGCAGTTCCGCCGTCGTCCGGCCGGCTCCCGTCCACGGCTCCAGATAGGCGTCGCGCAGCCGCGGCAGCACGTCGGCTCCGTACTGGTCGCAGGCCCGCCGGGCCGGGACCCACAGACTGCAGAACGGGTGGGAGACGACGGCGTCGCCCCAGTCGAAGAAGGTGTACCGGCCGGGCTCCGGGTTGAACAACTGGCCGTCGTGCAGGTCCGCGTGGTCGAGGGAGTCGGGGATCCCGAGGGCCGCCAGTTCGGCGGACCACTCCACCAGCCGGGGTCGCAGCCGGGCGAGAGTTGCGTGTTCCGCCGGGGTCAGTACGGGGTTGGTGGCGAGCAACTCGTCGAAGGACTCGGGCAGTTCCGGGGTGCGGATCCTGGGCACGCCTGCCGTCCCGATCTCCTCCGCGTGCGGGACCAGGGCGCGCTGCATGCTCGCGTACTGGCGCAGAAGGTCCTCCCATGCGCGGGGCGGTACGGCGTCGCGCTCCAGCACGTCCCGGAAGAGGTCGCCTCCGTCGGGCAGCAGCGACCAGCCGCGGTCGGTGTCGACCGCGAGCGGCGCCAGGACGTGTTCCGGCACCCAACGGGCCAGCGCGGCGCTCAGCGCGGCCTCGAATCCGCCGGCCGGCGGGCTCGCCTTGAACCAGACGGCCTCCCGCCCGGCCACCGGGACCCGCATCAGAACCGACCAGGGCCGCAGCCGCACCCGCAGGTCACCGCCGGCCCGCAGGCCGTGCGCGGCGAGTGCGCCGTCCACCCAGTCGAGGGCGGCGGCCCGCCAGGTCTCCTGTTCCCAGGGCGTGACCACGTCCGGGTACCGGCCCCGGTCCACGGTCGGTGAGACATCGTGTCGCATCGGCCCATCCCAGCATCGCGACCCACCGGCCGGCCAGCGGTTTACCCCGGTGAGCACGATCCGACCCGGGGGCGGGCGGTCTCCTCGCGCCGTCGATCGTGGCCGATTCCGCGCTGCTTCCACGGCAGCTCGAAAAGGGCATCGACAACCGATCCGTTCATGTGCATGAACATGGCCCACGTGGGTGTACATGAGGGTTCCGGTTGTGCGACGCTCCATCAACTTCCGCACCATGACATCGAGTTGGAGGGGACACAGCCCGATGAACCTTTCGCGACGTTCCGTGCTGACCACGGCGGCCGGTGCCGCGGCGCTGTGCGCGACGCCTGTGGCGGCGGCTCACGCGGCCGCACCCGCGAGTGACGACCGGACCCCGGCCCCGGGCGAGGACACCGCCCGCACGCTTCGCGCCGCCGCCGACTACGCGATCGGCAAACTACGCACCGTCGCGCCCACGGTGACGGCCTTCCCGGTGGGCACGAAGGCCGAGAAGTGGGTGTACTCCCAGAACGGCGACTGGGTCGGCGGCTTCTGGCCCGGCACGCTGTGGATGGCCTGGCTCCACAGCGGGGACGACACCTTCCGCACCCTGGCACTCGACTCCGCGAAGAAACTCGCCCCCCGCCAGTACGACACCAGCACCCACGACCTCGGCTTCCTCTTCTATCCGTCGTGGGTCACCGCCTGGCGCCTGACCGGCGACGACACCTGGCGCGCCGGCGCCGTACGGGCGGCCGACTCGCTGATACGGCGCTACAACCCAAACGGACACTTCATCCGGGCCTGGGGCGCACTGGACGACCCCAACAACGCGGGCCGCGTCATCATGGACACGATGATGAACCTGGACCTGCTGGACTTCGCGACCCGGCAGACAGGTGACGCCAAGTACCGGAACATCGCCGTCGAGCACGCCCGGACCGTGCGGCGCACGTTCCCCCGCCCGGACGGTTCGACCCCGCACGTGTACGACTTCGACCCCGCCACCGGCGCTCCGATCGGCCCGAACACCGTCCAGGGGTACAGCCCCACGTCCTGCTGGGCACGCGGACAGTCCTGGGGCATCTACGGGTTCACCACCATGTACCGGCGCACCGGCGACGAGCAGTTCCTGGCGACCGCGCGCAGCCTCGCCGACTACGCGCTGGGCGCCCTGACACCGGACCACGTGCCCGTCTGGGACTACCGGGCGCCCCAGCAGCCCTACGACGTCAAGGACGCCTCCGCCGGCGCGATCATGGCCTGCGGCCTGCTCGACCTGGCCGCCGCGTCGGGCCGCCCCCAGTACCGGGACTCGGCCCTTCGCATCCTGACCGCGCTCGCGAAGACCTGCCTGACGGACAACTCCACCCGCGCCCAGGCCGTCGTCGCCCGCTGCACCCGCAACCGGCCCGCCGAGGACGGCATCGAGATCTCCCTGCCCTACGCCGACTACTACCTGCTGGAAGGCATCCTGCGCGTGCTGCGCCCCGAGGACGCCGACCGGGCCATCGACCTCTCCGGCCACTGACCGGCCCCGGGGCAGCCCGGAGTCGTACGCCGGGGCGGCGTGCGTGCCCCTCGATCTCGACGGAAGCCAAGTTGGCGGAAAGGGAGTCGGCAGAAAGGGAGTTGGCGGAAAGGGAGTTGACGGAAAGGGAGTCGGCGGACTGCCGCGGAGACGGGACGCCTGCCGTGCGCCCGTCCCCGCGGCCACCCGGCACCGCGCCGTCAGCGGCCGTAGCGGCGGTCGCGGGCGGCGTACGAGCGCAGGGCACGCAGCAGGTCTATCTGACGGAACGCCGGCCACAGCACGTCCACGAAGTGCACCTCGGCGTACGCGGACTGCCACAGCAGGAAACCCGACAGCCGCTGCTCCCCGGAGGTACGGATGATGAAGTCCGTGTCGTGCCCCGCCGGCGAGTACAGGTTGTCGGAGATGTGCTCCAGGTCGAAGTCCGCCGCCAGCTCCCGCGGATCGCCGCCGGCGCCGATGTGCTTGTCGAAGGCCGCTCTGACCGCGTCGACGATCTCGCGGCGCCCGCCGTACCCGACAGCCACGTCGACCTTGAGCCCACCGCGGCCGAGTGTCCCGGCGGCGGCCTGCTTCAGCACACGGGCGGTTTCGCCCGGCAGCAGGTCCAGCGCGCCGATGATCTCGATCTCCCACGGTTCGCCCGGGGCACAGATGCGCTGGACGGTCTCCTCGATGATGTCGAGCAGCGGGCCGAGTTCATCGGCCGGCCGGTGCAGGTTGTCGTCGGACAGCATCCACAGCGTGACGTGCTTGATGCCGGCGTCGGTGCACCAGTGCAGGAAGTCCGTCACCCTGGCGCCGCCCACGCGGTAGCCCTCACGCACGTCCTGATGGCCCGCACCCCGGGCCCAACGCCGGTTGCCGTCCAGCATGATCGCCACGTGCCGTGGCCTGGGCAGGCCCTCCAGCTTGCGGTTCAGTCGCCGTACGTACACCGCTTCCAACGCCGACCGCAGGGCTTTCCATGCCACGCCGATATCCCCTCTCCGACCCGTGATTGAGGCGGCAACGATATTGCCACGCTTTTCGAGCGCGTCGCACAGCCCTTCGTCCCGGGCCGCGGCGACCGGTCGGCGGAAGGTTACGCTGCGCCGACCGGTCAACTCCTCGGCCCCCGTGGCCTGCTGCGCGCCGCGGACTCGCCCTGGCCGGCTGCTCGGGGGGCACCGGACCCGACTGGCGGGCGCCGGCTCGGGGCACCGCGCACCGCCGTGGGCTATGCGCGGTGGTACTGGATCGGGGTGGTGACGTTGCCGCCGAGTTCCTGGGCGGCGTGCCGTGCCCAGTACGGGTTGCGCAGGAGTTCACGTCCGAGGAGGACGGCGTCGGCCTGGCCGGAGGCGACGATCTCCTGGGCCTGGGCGGGGTCGGTGATTAGGCCGACGGCTGCCACGGGCATGCCGGCGTCCTCGCGGACCCGCTCGGCGAAGGGCACCTGGTAGTGGGGGCCGGTCTCGATCCTCGCGTCGGGGGCGTTGCCGCCGGTGGAGACGTCCATGAGGTCGACGCCCCGGGCCTGGAGCTCCTTGGCGAAGCGGACGGTGTCGTCGGCGGTCCAGCCCTCGCGGTCGTCCTCGGGGTTCTCGGTGAGCCAGTCGGTGGCGGAGATACGGAAGAAGACCGGCAGGTTCTCGGGCCACACGGCGCGCACCGCCTCGACGACCTCGAGGGCGAACCGGCTCCGGCCCTCGAAGGAGCCGCCGTATTCGTCGGTGCGGTGGTTGCTGTGCGGGGAGAGGAACTGGTGGATCAGGTAGCCGTGGGCGCCGTGGAGTTCGACGACCTCGAATCCGGCGGCCAGGGCGCGTTCGGCGGCGTCGGCGAACTGCTGGACGATCTCTCGGATGTCGGAAGTGGTCAGTTCCTTCGGGACGGTCGAGGACTCGCTGAAGGCGATCGCGCTGGGGCCGGACGGCGTCCAGCCGTAGGGCTCGTCGGGCGCGATCTGACGTCCGCGGTCGACCCAGGTGCGCTCGGTGGACGCTTTGCGTCCGGCGTGGGCGAGCTGGATGCCCGGGACGGTGCCCTGGGACTTGAGGAACGCGGTGATCCGCTGGAAGGCGGCGACCTGCGTGTCGTTCCAGATTCCGAGGTCGTAGGGGCTGATCCGTCCCTCGGGGTGGACGGCCGTGGCCTCGGTGATGATCAGGCCGGTGCCGCCGGCGGCTCGGGCGGCCAGGTGCGTGAAGTGCCAGTCCGTGGGGACGCCGACCGCGTCACCCTCCGGCGCCGCGCTGTACTGGCACATGGCTGCCATCCAGATGCGGTTGGGGACGGTCAGCGACCTGAGGGTGTAGGGGGTGAAGAGTGAGGTCAACGGAGAACTCCTTGTACGTGGCCGGGGTCGGGCCTGTGCAGGGGCTGTGATCAATCCACGTCGGCTGTGCGGCGCATACCCTTAATAATTGCATGCGCCTTCTATTTGTTCCAGCCGTATAGCAGCGCATGAAATCAGTCATCCTGGTCGGCCTCAAGGGATGGCGGCGGCCGCTGTCCAGATGTACTGTCCAGATTTAGAAAAATAGTCGAGCAGAAGCGGTCGGGCCGTGTGCGAACGTGCGCAGGTCCGCGGAGGCATGCATGGACCACGACGTCACGGCAGGCACGGCTGCCTCCGCCGCAGCCGCCTCCGCCACGACCACCGCGGACGAGCACCTCGTTCAGGAGATGGAGAAGGTCGCCGTCGCCCTGGGGCGGATGTTTCCGGGGCTGTGCGAGGTGGTGCTGCACGACCTGCGCGACCCGCAGCACGCGATCCGGGCCATCGAGAACAACCTGTCCGGCCGCCGGATCGGGGACTCGGCGACCGAGCTGGGCCTGGCCCGCATCGCCGACCCGCAGTACCCCAGCGTCATCCAGAACTATCCCAACCGGTTCCCCGACGGCCGCCCGGCGAAAAGCACGTCGATCGGGATCAGGAACGGCGCGGGCGAGTACATCGCGGCCCTGTGCCTGAACCTCGACGTCTCCGTGCTGTCGCCGGTCACGCTCGCCCTGTCCAACCTCGTCGCCACCGACACCGAGCACCGTGACCAGGCGCTGGAGACCTTGCGGGACCGCAACAACCGGGAACTGCGACGGGCCGTCGAGGCCCGCGCCGCGGAACGCGGCGGCACGCCGAGATCACTGGGCCGCGAGGACAAGAGGACCCTCGTACGACAGCTGCACCAGGACGGCTACTTCGACTCCCGCGACGCCGCCCAGGCCATCGCGGATCTTCTCGGCGTGTCCCGCGCGACGGTCTACAACTACACGAAGTGAGGGAACCGCCCGAAGCCAAGGGCCGCTCATGAGCCCCCCGGCTGCCGTCCACCTTCCACCTCCCCCCGTTCCCCCCCAGGTCCACCCCCCCAGGTCCCCCCGGGTCCACCTCCACCGTCCACCTCCACCGCAAGGACACGTCATGCCCGACGCCTCGCCCGTCACGTTCGACGACGTCTGTGAGGCCGCTGTGCGCCTCAAGGGCATCGCCCATCGAACCCCCGTCCTCACCTCCCGCACGCTCGACGACCTCGTGGGCGCCGAGGTGTTCATCAAGTGCGAGAACTTCCAGCGGATCGGCGCCTTCAAGATCCGCGGCGCCTACAACGCGGCCGCCCAACTCCCTCCCGAGCAGCTCGCCAAGGGCATCGCCGCCTACTCCTCCGGCAACCACGCCCAGGCCACCGCCCTCGCCGCCCGTGAACTGGGCACCAGCGCCGTCATCCTGATGCCCGAGGACGCCCCCCGCTCCAAGATGGAGGCGACCGCCGGCTACGGGGCCGAGATCGTGACGTACGACCGCTACACCCAGGACCGCTCCGCCCTCGGCGAGGCCCTGGCCGAGGACACCGGTCTGGCCCTGATCCCGCCCTACGACCACCCGCATGTCATCGCCGGCCAGGGCACCGCCGCCCTCGAACTCCTCGAGGACACCGGAGAGCTCGACGCGCTCGTCGTACCCGTCGGAGGAGGCGGCCTCATCGCCGGCAGCGCCGTCACCGCCAAGGCGCTGTACCCCGGCATCCGGATGATCGGCGTCGAACCCGAGGCGGGGGACGACACCAAGCGCTCGCTGGAGAGCGGCGAGCGCGTCACGATCCCCGTGCCCCGCACCATCGCCGACGGCCAGGCGATCGCCACCCCGGGCGAGATCACCTTCGGCATCAACCGGCGTCTGGTCGACGCCGTCGCCCTGGTCAGCGACGAGGAGATCGTCCAGGCCATGAGGTTCGCCTTCGAGCGTCTGAAGATCGTCCTGGAGCCCAGCGGCGCCACGGGCCTGGCGGCACTGCTGGCCGGACGCGTCGACGACCTCCCGCGGCGGATCGGTGTCATCGCCTCGGGAGGCAACATCAACACCGAGCGGTTCGTCGAACTCATCGGCGGCTGACCCGCAGGTCAGCGCCCGGCACCGCGCTGACCTGCTGTGACTTCTCCCACCTGCTCTTGCCTCGACGGGAAAGGCTTACCTACGTTCGGTCGTATGTCCTCCTTCGACCCCAGCCTTCCCGGCGGACCGGACGAGCCGGTCGACTTCGTCGTGGACCTGACCGCGCACGAGATGCTCCGGCGCACGCACGCGCTCGCCGCGCTCGGCCCCGACTGGGACCCCGTCGCGGCGCTGCGCGGCGAGGAGGAGGCGTACGACCTGCTGTACTCCGGTCTCGACGCGGAACAGCGGCGCATCTACGACGAACTGCTCGCGGCCGGGGTGCTCCCGAGGCGCGGGGGCGGCGATGCTGCCGCTTGATCCGCAGGCCGACATCGGGCGCCGGGCCTGGGTGGACTGCCCGAACTGCGACGACCGCAGCGGGTGCGCCACCTGCGGGCAGGGGCGTACCTGCCACGCCCACTGGCGCTACCTGCTCTCCAACACCGGAAGCCTGCTCCACCTCCAGTGCCCGTCCTGCACCCACGTCTGGACCCACGAGACGAACTTCGGCGCCACCCGGTCCCAGGGGTGACGCGGGCCGCTCCCGGAGGTGACGCGGCTCAGGGTGCGGTGAACAGCGTGGGGAAGCGCGGGGCCAGCCAGGGCTTGGGTCCCCAGGCGAGGATCCGGCCTCCCGCGATGGCCCGCCAGGGGTTGAGCCGGCCCAGCGCGATCAGCAGGAACGCGGTCGGGTCGAGGAGGATCGTGCAGTCCGAGCGGCCCGCCGGCAGCCCCGGTGTCACCTCCACGACGCCGTCGGCCAGGGAGACGCCGAAGGCCTCACCACCGCGCAGCCGGATCGTGTAGCGGGCCGAGAGGCCGGCGGTGGCCGCGCTGTTCGTGACGCGCGGCATGACCGAGAGCATGAACGGCATGCACAGACTCACCCGCGGCCGGTCGACCATGTGCGGGCGGCCCAGGGCGCGCGCGAGATCGTATCCGTGGCCCAGCATGTGCGTGAGCAGGTACGACGCGAGAACGGTCCGGTCCATGTGGCCCAGCGGCGTGGCCGGCACGGCACCTTCGGCAGCGGGGCGCGCCATGGCGTCCAGGAACAGTGAGGCCTGCTCCGCGATCATCGTCGCCAGTGGATCCGCCCGGCGCTCGGCGAAGACGGTGAGGGACTCGGCGTTGGCCGCGGCCAGGCTCTGTGGTGTGCCGTCCCCGTAGGGGCGTTCGCGCCCGGACGCGAGGTCGGCCATCAGCTGGTTGGCCAGGGCGAGATGGGCGGCCGCCTCGCCGAAGGTCCACTCCGATCCCGGCACGGGAGCCGCCGTGTCGGGCGCACCGCGCACCAGCGTGGCGATGTCCTCGGCGGTCGCCCGTATCGCCTGCTCGAGCCCCTCGGGCAGCCGCCCTGTGCCGTCCTGCCGTTCCGTCGCGTGCACGCCGCCCGCCCCTCCCGCCTGTCGCCCCCGTGCGCACGGGGTGCCGGTACCCAACCAGACCAGAGGGCGTGCGGCAAGGCGCGGGGGGCGTGCGCCGCGCTCCTCACCTCACTCAGCGGCTGCCCGTCCAGTTGTGGGCCACGTCGATCACCAGGCGGTCGGGCAACTGGATCACCCGGAACGGCAGGCGGGCACGGACCCCGAGCCCGATCTGTGTCTCTCCCTCGAAGCTGCCGGCGAACCGGGTGTCCCTGAAGGTGCGGTACCCGGTGAGCCGCACGCCCGGAAGGGTGTGGCCCACCCGTCCCGGGTACGTCGGCGCGCCGGTCGCGGGGTCGTAACTCGGCGCGCCGACACGGACGTCGAGGACGGCCCCGCCGCCGACCGGGATCGGGCGGCCGCTCGCCGTCTGGCGGAGCTCGTGGACGTACCTGACGGAGTAGCCGAGGGACCGGCCACCGCCGGGCACGTCGAACACGATGCGGTCGAAGCAGGCGTGCCGGCCGGTCCTGATGTCCTTGAGCGGCACGGCCCCGGCGGTGGGACCGCCCTTGGCCCCACTGCCCCAGCCGGTCGGGCAGGCCGTGACCTGCGCGGCCGCCACCGGAGCGGCGCCCGCCGCGGTCGCCGCCGCTCCCACGCCGGCACCGGCCAGCACGAGCGCCGCTATCGCTGCCCCCATTCTTCGCATGATGTCCCCCTTGGTCGAGTCATGCTGTTATGGGGTGAGACACACGGATAGGGCGAATGGTTGCGGCGTTCGCGGGAGACCGGGAAACAGTCGCGTCCCCGAGTGCGCGGGCTCGGGTGACCGCCCGCGGCAGGGCGGGGGTCCCGGCCCTGCCCGGCAGTGGTGGGGCCGGGGCGGGAGTGGGGCTACTCGGCCGGTACGGCGTAGTCGGCGAGGGAGACGCAGCCGGAGTTGGCCATGGGGACGCCGTCCAGGTAGGCGGCGGGCAGGTCGAACGCGTCGACCAGGTCGTTCATGTGCGGGGCGAGTTCGTGGAGGACGTCGTCCAGGAGCTGGGGCAGGCCGTGGACCTGCTCGGGGGAGAGGTGGCCGTGCGCCAGCAGGTCGCCGGTGTACGTGCCGATCTCCTGCAACAGGAACAGCAGGCAGAGACGTTCCAGCAGCTCTCCGGCCGCGGGGTCGTTCGCGCGGGCGGCGGCGTCCAGGAAGGCGTCGGCGGCCCGGAGCCGGGCGTGCACCGACACCATCTCCAGGGCGGCGGAGGAGGCGCCGTTCCAGCGGGCCACGGGGTCCTTGGACGGGCCCTGGCGCAGCTGCGCGCGCGCCCGGTCCTGCCAGACGGACTCGGCCCGGGCCAGCAGCCCCCGCACATGCCGCGGATCCCTCAGTCGTGAGGCCCCGCCCGGGGGTTCCGGGGCCTGTCGGGGCGGCTGGTGCGCGAAGAGCATCTCGGCGGCGGCCTTCACCCAGATCACCGTGTTGTCGCCCTCGGCGGTGACCGTGCCCTCGATGTAGTGCGGGAACTCGGACAGCCCGTTGACGGCGAACAGCCCCTGGGCGCCGCAGCGTTCCCGGCACTCGATGGTGATGTCGCGTGCCTGCCAGGTGATCCAGCTCTTGGCCACGGCGACCAGACGCTCGGCCTCCGCCCGCCGCTCGGTGTCCCCGCCGCTGCCGTGGGCGGCCCAGTCGGCGAGCGCGGAGCGGTGCAGGAAGGTCATGGCGTAGGCGGTGGCGAGGCCCTGGAGCAGGGGTCTGTGATGGGACCGGTGGGCGTTGACCGGGATGCGCTGGCCCGCGCGCGGTCCGCTGACGTGCCGGTGGTCGCCGTAGCGGACGGCTATGGCCAGGGCGGCCCGGGTCGCGCCGACGGCGGCGCCGCTCATGCACAGCTTGCCCATGGTGACCCGGGCGATGGACTGCAGGAACCGCTTGCGCCGGTTGCCGAGGGTGCTGTGCAGCCGGCCCTCGGCGTCCAGTCGGCCGTGCTCGGACTCCAGCAGGGCGTCACGTGCCAGAAGCACGTGGTTGAACGAGGTCAGGCAGTGGTCGACCGGGGCGCCCGTGCGCATGGGCAGCCTGCGCACGCCCACCCCCGGCAGCGGACCGTTCTCGTCGCTCAGCGGGGTCAGGAAGAGGAAGACGCCCTCGTCCCGGCCGGCCACGAGGAGACGGGCGGCCACCACGGCGCTCTTCGGGCCGCCGGTCATGCTGGTGTTGGGCATGAACTTCTGTGCCCCGGGGTGCGGCGTGTTCAGGACGAACCGGCCGGTGCGCGGGTCGAGTTCGGCGGTCGTCTCCAGCGCCGAGGCGTCG
Source organism: Streptomyces sp. NPDC002520 (assembly GCF_053595235.1). Taxonomy (NCBI): domain Bacteria; kingdom Bacillati; phylum Actinomycetota; class Actinomycetes; order Kitasatosporales; family Streptomycetaceae; genus Streptomyces; species Streptomyces sp. NPDC002520. The sequence continues at coordinate 222,851 of NZ_JBSFXG010000008.1, forward strand.
TTGCCGTGCTCCAGCTCGGTGCACAGAAACGTTCCGACACGCCGGAGGGTCGTGAAGTCGGACAGGTCGCGCGGACCGGCGCCCGCATGGTCGAGCAGGGAGCCGAGGAAGAGGTTGTAGTGGATGCTCGCCACCGTGCACAGGCCCCCGCCGCCGTCCACGATCGCCGCCCACTCGTGCAGTGCTGCCAACTTCGCCGGATCGTCGGCGAGTTGTTCCGGCTCCCCGGCGGTCTCGTTCACCAGCCGCAGCCAGTCGTAGGAGAGGGCAGCCCGTTCGGCGGCCCCGAGTCCCGGACGATGGCGGAAGGTGTCCTCTGCGATGAGCCGGCGCCATCGGCCGTGTACGGCTTCTCGGTCGTCGCCTCTGCCGTCGTCGAAGACGAGCCGGGACAGGTCCGCGACGAGGGACGTGTCCTGCTGAAACCCTTGACTGGCGCTGAACTGCTCGACCCCTGGCGCTGAGAGGAGATCTTCCTGAGGTGTCAGAAGGGCCATGGCCTGCTCCCGTTTGGTCACGGATCCGGAAGGATGGGATGCGCAGTGTCAGAAGATACGGACCTCCCGGTTTGCTTATCAAGCAAAATCTTCGCGGATCAGTTACCGATTGATTGCATATCGTGTGCAACTCCTGAGCCGTCAAGTGATCGAAGATGACAACTTCTTGCACGGTCGCTACGCCCACCACCCGCGCCCGGAACAGTGGGTTGGGCGTTGAGATACCGGGCGACACGTTTTATTGTGGCGGTCGGCGACGGGTCCGGATGCCCGGCAGGAGTGGTGCTCAGTGGGGTGCGCTCGCGCTTGAAAGGCCGAGTTCCAGGGTGGCAGGATGCATACCTGTCGGTCTCTTTTCGTCACCGACCGGTCCGTGAAGCCAGTGCGGAGGGTGTGCCGTGGCCCTGCAGGAACGAGCGATCAGGACAAGGCGCAACATCCTGGTCGCAGCAGCCGACGTGTTCGCCGACGTCGGCTACGAGGCGGCGACGATCTCCGAGATCCTCCAGCGGGCGAACGTCACCAAGGGCGCCCTCTACTTCCACTTCGCCTCCAAGGAACAGCTCGCCCAGGCGGTCCTGACCGACCAGCTCAACTCCGTACCGGAAACGCCGCCGCGTGAGCTGGTGCTCCAGGAGGGGCTGGACGCCGGTTTCCTCCTCGCCCATCTGCTCAGTGTCGGCGACCCCCTGGTGCGGGGCAGCATCCGCCTCACCGTGGACCAGGGGTCACCGCAGGACGGACTCGACCGACGGGTGCCGATGGCCTCGTGGATCGAGTACAACGCGAAACTGCTCGCCCGCGCCAAGGCGAACGGTGAACTGCTGCCCCACGTCGACGTCGAGGCCTCGGCCAAGGCGTTCGTCTCCGCGTTCACCGGCGCCCAGGTGCTGTCCAAGATCATGAGCGATCACACCGACCTGATGGAGCGCGTGGTCGACCTCTACCGCCACCTCATGACCAGCATCGCCGTCCCCGCGGTGCTCGTACGCCTGGACATGGCCATGGACCGGGGCCGCCGGGTCCACGAGGAGGCCCTGGGCCGAGGAACGGAAGAGGCCGAGGCCGCCGGCTGAGCGGCACCTTCCCGGAGGCACGGGAACGGCTGCCGTCGGTGCGGTGAGGGGGCGCCGCACCGGCGAACACGTCTGGTTGTGGGGAGGGGCGACTCTCCCTCGGGCACGTCGCAACGCAACAACGTGAAGCAGGACCGACCCAGGGAGTTCCGATGGAGAAGACCGCCTGCCCGTACGCCTTGGACATCACGGGCCGTGACCACATGGGAGAGGCCGCGAAGCTGCGCGCCCAGGGCCCCGCCGTACCTGTCGAACTGCCCGGCGGCGTGATCGCCTGGGCCGTCGTGCAGCAGACGTACGTGGAACGGCTGTTGGCCGACCCGCGTGTCTCGCGCAGCGCCCGCCTGCACTGGCCGCCCTTCATCGAGGGGAAGATCACCGAGCAGTGGCCGCTCTACCCGTGGGTGGCGAACGAGAACATGCTGTTCGCCTACGGGGAGCACCACAGCAGACTGCGCCGCCTCGTGGCCGGGGCGTTCACCGCGCGGCGCTCCGAGACCCTGCGCCCGAGGGTCGGGGAACTGGCGGCCGAACTGCTCGACAGCCTGGGCGAAGTCGCCCCCGGCACCCCCGTCGACCTGCGCACCGCGTACGCGGAGGTGCTCCCGCTGCGCGTCATCTGCGAGCTGTTCGGGGTCCCGCGCGGCGCCGAGACGGACGCCCTGTCCGCGGCGCTGAGCACGGTGTTCAGCTCCACCGTCTCCGCCGCGGAGATGGAGGCGTCGCGGATGGAGGCCTTCGGACGGCTCGCCGCGCTCGTGCAGGCCAAGCGGCAGGAGCCGGGCGAGGACCTCACCAGCTCGCTGATCGCGGCCCGCGACAACGACGACCGCCTCACCGAGGACGAACTGCTCGGCTCCCTCTTCATGTTCATCGCAGCCGGGCAGGACACCACCGCCACCCTGATCACCAACGCGGCCGGCGCCCTGCTGACCCATCCCGAGCAGCTGGAGCATGTCCGGGAGGGCCGGGCGACCTGGGCCGACGTGGTCGCCGAGGCGATGCGGGTGCACACGCCCGGCGCGTACTCGCCGCTGCGGTTCGCGGTGGAGGACATCGACCTCGACGGCGTCGAGATCCGCAAGGGCGAGGCCATCCTCGTCAACTTCGCGGCGGGCGGCCACGAGACCGACCGGCACGGGCCGGACGCGGACCGCTTCGACGTGCTGCGCACCGACCGTGACATCCTCGGCTTCGGCCACGGACCGCACCGCTGCCTCGGCGCCCCGCTCGGCGAGATCGAGGCGGCCTCCGCCCTCGCCAAGCTCTTCGACCTCTTCCCGGAGGCGCAACTCGCCTTTCCTCCCGAGGAGTTGAAGCCGCTGCCGACCTTCATGCTCAACGGCTACCAGGCACTGCCCGTCGTGCTGCGCCCGTCGGCCTCCTGAGCACACGAGAGGCCACGGCCCCGGGTGCTCCCGCCACGGCGACTCCGCCGCTCCCCGTGAGCCGGCGGAGTTCCGTGCCACCCTGATGTCCGGTTAGAACACCGGGCAGACGGTTTATTTCGGGTGGATGGCGCGCACCCGGACGCCGAAGGAACCTCGCCACGTCGGGAGTTCGTCGGTTCGTACCCTCTTCCAAGGGCTCTGTCCCGGTATCCCGTCAGGTCCTGCCGCACGCGTCTCCCCTAAAACATACTGGACATGCGGTTTGAAACGGATCAGGGGCTCCGGGGTCCCACCGGATCCGGCCCCGGCCGACCTGGTGCCGGCCCGGGGAACCGCCTCAGGGCCTGACATCGACCTATGCTGTGCAGCTCGGGCAGGGCTGCCGATCCACTCCCCGGCGCAGCGGCACCTCGCACCTGCCGACGACGAAGGTGCGGAGGCCGACGGTGAGTGAAGGCTGGGTGTGGGACGAGACCCTGTTCTCGGGTACGGCCGCCCACTACGAGCGGGGGAGACTGCCGTACGCCCCCGGACTGGCCCCGCTGCTCGCCGATGTCCTGCGGCTGGACGGAAGCGGCCGGCTCCTCGACGTCGGCTGCGGACCCGGCACCCTCGCCCTGCGCCTGGCGCACCTGTTCGCCGAGGTCGTCGGCGTGGACCCGGACCAGGGGATGATCGCCGAAGCCGAGCGCCGGGGCGTCGAGGGCGGGCCGCCTGCGACATCCCGGTGGGTACGGACGAGGTCTTCGTCTGGCGCAGGCGCGAGAACACCGAGTCCACCTGACGGGCCCGTGCCTACCTGACGGGCCCGTGCCCATCTGACACCCGTGCGGCTAGGACGGGGGCCCATCGGCGGGCCGCGCGTCCCGGCGCGGGGAGTGACGGAAGCGGTGCCGGTATTGCGTCGGTGTCATGTCCAGGGTGCGGCGGAAGGCGCGGATGAGGGTGTCGGTCGTCCCGAACCCCGAGGCGGAGGCGACGCGTTCGAGGGTGTCGTCCGTGGACTCCAGGCGGTTCCGGGCGACTTCGACGCGGGCGGACTCGATGTAGGCGGCCGGGGTCATGCCGAGTTCGCTCTTGAAGACACGGGTGAGCTGCCGCTCGCTGACGTGGGCGTACTCGGCGAGACCGGGGACCGTGAGACGGTCGGTGAGGTGCTGCGCGATGTAATGGCGGAGGCCGTCCATACGGCGGGTGGTGGAGACCGGTTCGATCGGGACGCTGAACTGGCTCTGTCCGCCGGGGCGCTTCAGGTACATCACCAGCTGCCGGGCGACGCGCAGGGCGACCGCCTCACCGAAGTCCTCGGCCACGAGGGCCAGCGACAGATCCAGACACGCGGTGATGCCCGCGCCGGTCCACACCTCGTCGTCGCGGATGAAGATGGGGTCGGCGTCGACCTCGATCGCCGGGTACTCGGCGGCGAGTTGCCGCGCGGTCGACCAGTGGGTGGTGGCGCGCCGGCCGTCCAGCAGGCCGGCGGCGGCGAGGAGGTGCGCCCCCACGCAGACGGAGGCGACGCGCCGGGTCCGGCCGGCGAGGGTCTTCACCCAGCGGACCACCTCCGGGTCCGTGACGGCGTGCACGCGACGCCGGCCGTCGACCTCGACCGAGCCCGGGACCATGAGCGTGTCGATGCTCCGCGTCGACGCCTCCTGGAACGTGATGTCGGGCAGGACGCGGACCCCGGCCGACGTGGTGACCGGGTCCAGGCTCTCGGCGGCCAGTACGACCTCGTAGCCCCTCGCGTCGTCCGTCTCCCGGCGCAGCAGGGCGAACACCTCCGGCGGCCCCGTGACGTCCAGCAGGTCGACGCCGTCGAAGAGGAGCACCACGATGAGCCGGTTGACGTCGCTCATGGCTTCTCCGTCCGTGCGATCAGCTGTCCGATGTCGGTATCTGCAAGTTATCTGACATTGCCGTCATGATCGGCGGATTCGTAGCCTTGAGATGCCAACGCGCGATGGCCGAAACCTTCGACATCCAGCCTGGGAAGGCACGGCAATGCCTACGACAACTCTCCGGGAACTCAGCGGCTTCGATCAGACCCCGGCCTCGCCGGGCGCGGCGACGCTCATCCTCGTCGACTACCAGAACACCTACACGCGTGGCGTGATGGAGCTGACGGGCTGGCGGGCCGCGCTCGACTCCGCGGCCGAACTGCTGGGCCGCGCACGGGAGTCGGGTGCGCGCATCATCCATGTCGTCAACGACGGCGGGGAGGGCACCCCGTACGACATCCGCGCCGAGATCGGCGCGATCCACGAACGGGTGGCGCCCGTCGAGGGCGAGCACGTGGTCGTCAAGACGACGCCCGACGGGTTCGCCGGCACCGAGCTGGGCGAGCTGGTGGACGCGGCCGGGAACAAGGACGTGATCATCGCCGGGTTCATGACCCACATGTGTGTCACGTTCACCACGGCCGGCGCGTTCCTGCGGGGCAACCGGCCCACGGTCGTCGCGGACGCCTGCGCGACGCGGCCTCTGAGTTCGGGGGTCGGCGACGTGTCCGCCGACCAGCTCCACCACGGCGCGCTCGCCACGATCGCCGACCTGTACGGCGTCGTCGTGCCGTCGGTCTCGTCGCTGGTCTGAGTACGGACCGAATCCACAACCGAATGCGGGCCGAGTGCGGTTCCGGCTACGGCAGTGAGTAGCGCCCGCCGTGCCCCAGGGTGTGGGGCACGGCGGTTCGGCGGGTTCGGTCAGACCGTGCCGCTCGCGGAGACCGCGATCTTCGCCGACGTGTCACCGCTGCGGCTGCCGAGCTTCTCGATCTGGTCGACGATGTCCTGGCCCTCGACGACCTCGCCGAAGACGACGTGCTTGCCGTCGAGCCAGTCCGTGACGACCGTGGTGATGAAGAACTGGGAACCGTTGGTGTTCCGGCCCGCGTTCGCCATGCTCAGCAGGTACGGACGGTCGTGCTTGAGGGTGAAGTTCTCGTCCGCGAACTTCTCGCCGTAGATGCTCTTGCCACCGGTGCCGTTGCCACGGGTGAAGTCGCCGCCCTGCAGCATGAACTGCGGGATGACGCGGTGGAAGGGGGAGCCCGCGTAGCCGAAGCCGTGCTCACCGGTCGCGAGCTCGCGGAAGTTCTTCGCGGTCTTGGGGACCACGTCGTCGAAGAGGCGGAAGACGATCCGGCCGGCCGGCTGGTCGTTGATGGTGATGTCGAAGTAGACGTTCTCGCTCATGGGGATCAACCTACCTTCGCTCGGCCCCGCCGCTCGCCAGTGCCCCTTCGCGACGCGCTGCCGTACCCGTGGTCGCCACGTTCCGTGTGCGCGAGAACACGGATCGTCCTCGCAGGGCGCTGAGCAGGGCGACGTAGACGGCGGTGCCGGCGCCGACGCTCAGGACGGTGCGACGGCCGCAGGCCAGGTGGACGACGACGGTGACGGCGACCGCGAGCAGGGCGTACCCGGTGCCGCGAGCGTCTTTGGCGATCGTCCCGTGCAGGGCCGTCACGGCGAGGATCGCCAGAATCCCGACCGGCATCCACGCCGACAGCTGCCGTACCAGGGCCGAGCCGCGCAGCCGGCCGAGCACCGCGAACGGCAGGGCGCGCAGGGCGAGCGTGATGGTGAAGACGATCGCCAGCACGGTGATCAGGTACGAGGTGCTAGGCATCGGCGGCCTCCTGCGTGCGGACGGTCCGGCGGGCGGTCAGGGCGTGACGGGCCAGGAGCAGGCCCACGAAGAGCAGCAGCGCGGTGAACAGGGCGACGCCGGGAGTGAGGACGAGCGCCACGGTGACACTCGCACCGGCCAGGAGAACCGAGGGGATATCCCGGCGGGAGCGGAACGCGTCCAGCGTGAGCACACGTTTCTCAGCCGGCGGGTCATGACGATCCCCCGGTTCAAGAACGTCACCTCGCACTTCACGATGAAAACCGTCAAACCGGAGCCCGTGGGGGAGCGCAGGCGCAAGCCGGAGAGCCGGTAGCGGGCAGGGCCCGTGCCTGAATCCGCCGCTTCGAAACTTCATTGACAGCGGATTTTCGCGTTGATAGGTCTTTGGATCAGCGTCGCGTGTACCCGACAAGGAGACCGTCGAGGGCATGGAGGCGCCGAACCAAAGGGACAACTTTGGTGACACCCGAGGGACGCCTGAAGGCGTTCGGCAACCAGTTGGCCGACGTCCACCTCTGGCTCCGCGAAGAGCTCGCAGCGTTGCGTGAAGACGTCGACACCTATCTCGCCGGGGGCTCACGACTCCATGAACTACGTACGCACTGCGTGACCTTCTGCTCGGCGCTGAACCGGCACCACACCGGTGAGGACAGCGTCGCCTTCCCCGAAGTGGCCCAGCAGTTCCCGCAGTTGCGCCCCGTCCTGGAGGAACTGCGCCGCGACCACCAGCTGGTCGAGGACTCCTTGCGACGGCTCGACGCACTGGTCGGCGAGCTGGACCGGGCGAAGGATCCCGCCGAGGTCCGGCGCGAGATGGACACCCTCGCGGCGCTGATGGAAACGCACTTCGTCTATGAGGAGAAGCGGATCCTCGCGGCCCTCGACGCGCTGAACGTGCCCGACTGGGAGGTCGTGGCGCCGGACTTCCTGCTCACCGACGGCACGGAGCGCTGACCGGTGCGGCGGCCGCTTCGCCGCCGGCCGCCGGTCGGCACCGACGGCATCATCGAATCATCAGGAGGAGGCACCTCGGCGCAGGTCCTCACGGCAGGTCGTCGCGCCCCAGCCACGCCGGCTTGACCGGCACGCCGTCCGTGTGCCGATCGACCCGGGCCGGCTTCTCGCCGTACCGGTCGACATGGTCGAAGACACCCCCTGGACGTGGTCGCCGGTCTTGTGGACATATGACCGAGACCCGGCCGGCCCGGCCGAAGGACCGCCGACGCCGGATGTGATGCGCCCCATTGCGCACGCCGACCGGGGCGAAGAACCTCTCGTGGAACGGATATCCGAAGAACTGTTATCCGGCACTCGCCCAGCGGTCTCCCAGGCATCGGACAGGTGTCGGACCGCGTCGCGTGGCGTCGAGGACAGGGAAGCTTTTGATGAGGACACAGCACACGGTGGACGCCGCGGCACTGGTGAGCGCTGCCCGAGAGGGGGACCCGGCGGCACAGGACGCCCTGGTCAGTGCCTACCTGCCGTTGGTCTACAACATCGTGGGGCGCGCCCTGAACGGCTCCGTCGACGTCGACGACGTGGTGCAGGAGACCATGCTCCGGGCCCTGGACGCGCTGCCCGGCCTGCGTGCTCCCGAGAGCTTCCGCTCCTGGCTCGTGGCGATCGCGATGAACCAGGTACGGACTCACCGGCACGACCGGCAACTCGCCCCCGGCACCGTGGAGGACGCCACCGACCTCGCCGATCCGGGCGCGGACTTCGTGGACCTGACGATGACGCAGCTCCAGCTGTCCGGCCAGCGCCAGGAGACCGCACGCGCGACACGCTGGCTGGAGCCCGGCGACCGGGCCCTGCTGTCGCTGTGGTGGCTGGAGTGCGCCGGCGAGCTGACGCGGTCCGAGGTCGCCGCCGCGCTGGAACTGTCGCCCCAGCACACGGCGGTCCGCGTGCAGCGGATGAAGGCGCAACTGGATGCGGCGCGCGTGGTGGTGCGGGCGCTGGACGCGCGGCCGCGCTGCGAGGAACTGAGGGGCGTGCTGGCCGGCTGGGACGGCTGGCCCTCGGCGTTGTGGCGCAAGCGCACAGCCCGGCACGCCCGCACCTGCGCGCGCTGCGCCGGTCTGTGGAGCGGGCTGATGCCCGCGGAGGGTCTGCTGGCAGGTCTCGCCCTCGTCGCCGTGTCGCCCGTGCTGCTGGCGAAGATGCGGTCCGCCACCGGCGGGATGGCCATCACCGGCTCGGCCTCCGCCCTCGGCGCGCCCGGGGGACAGGTCGCGTCGGGCCCCAAGGCCTCAAACTCTGCGGGCGGGCACCGTGCCCCGCGCGGTCGGGCGGCCTCCCGCGGTGAGGCCCGTCGACGGCGGCGCATACGGCGCCGGGCCGTCGGAGGCGCCGTGGTGGCGGCATCTGTCGCGGTCGGAGGCCTCTGGTACTTCGGTTCCTTCGGCGCGGACCCCGGCGCGGGGAGCGAGGACGCGACCGCCGCACGGACCGCCGAGGAACCCCTCACGGACCACTCGGCCCCGGACTCCGCCACGATCACCCCGTCGGTCTCGGTCTCGGTCTCGGTCTCGGCCTCCGCCTCCACCTCGCCCTCCGCGTCTGCCTCCGAGAAGGCGAAGACCTCCAAGTCCCCCCAGTCCACGAAGAAGACCGTTCCGCCACCCCGGCAGACTCCTCGGACGACGCCCCCCGCACCCCAGCCACCGCAGACGCGACCGACGCCGTCGGACACCGTCTCCCAGGTGGTCGCGCTGGTGAACAAGGAACGGGCGGCGGCCGGCTGCGGCCCGCTCACGGAGGACCCGCAGCTGGAGAAGGCCGCGCAGGACCACTCCGACGACATGGCCGCCCGCGGCTTCTTCGACCACACCGACCCGGACGGCACCGACCCCGGACAGCGCATCACCGCCGCGGGCTACCGCTGGTCCACGTACGGCGAGAACATCGCCAAGGGCCAGCAGACCCCGGAATCGGTGATGGACTCCTGGATGAACAGCCCCGGCCACCGCGCCAACATCCTCAACTGCTCGTTCAAGGACATCGGCGTCGGAATCCACCGGGGTTCCGGCGGCCCGTGGTGGACGCAGGACTTCGGCGCCACGTCGTGACGCCGCTCTCGCCGGAGCACCGCAGGACGCCCTGCCCTCGGCGCCGACCACTGCAGACCGGCCGTACGGCCGCACTGGCCGTACCGGCCGCCACGGACACCGACGGAGAGGCGGCGGACGCCCGCCGACGTCAGTACGTCAGTGGGGCGCCGGCCTTTCGCCGGGGGCCGTGGGCAGGGCGAGGTGGGCGAGATCGCCGGGCGGCGGTGTGGTCACCGGCCACAGAGGGGCGGCGCCCCCGTCGGCGACCGCGGCCGGCGCGTCGGTGAGGTTCATGCGGTCGCGCAGCCGGCCGTAGAAGTCCATGGGGCCGAGCCGGACCGCCTTGAGCCGGTGGGGAGAGGCGTACACGCCGATCCAGTCCCCGGGGTGGAGCACCCCGCGCAGCTGGCCGTCGATACTGACGGCCGCCTGTCCCGACCGTTCGAGCACCCGCAGCGCGATCGGCTCGTCCGGGGCGGCCAGCACCGAACGGTTGAAGGCCATGTGCGGGGCGACCGGCGTGAAGAGAAGCCCTTCCGCGCGGGGCGAGACGACCGGACCGCCGGCGGCGAAACTGTACGCCGTCGAACCCGTCGGCGTGGCCACGAGCAGCGCGTCGGCGGAGTAGGACGCGAGGAGCCGGCCGGCCAGATAGACGGCGACCGACACCTGACGATCCCTGGCCAGCTTCTCCACGACGACGTCGTTGAGCGCGGTGACGTTGAGCGCGACACCCCAGTCGTCGCCGGTCTCGCACTCCACGCGCACCCGGGGCGGCGGCAGCATGGGCCCCCGGCCGTACCGCACCAGGGCGTCCATGTTGTGGGGCACCTCCAGCCGGCACGACGCGCGCATGGTGAGCAGCATCCGCTGCTCGACGTTGATCCGCTCCTCCTGTACGGCGTCCAGGGCGGCGCGCACCGCCGGAGCGGGCACCTCCGTCAGGAAGCCCACCCGGCCGAGGTCGACACCCAGCACCAGGGCGTCGTTCTCCGCCGCCAGCCGGGCGCCGCGCAGGAAGGTCCCGTCGCCGCCCAGCGTCACGATCAGGTCGGGATCGTGCGCGGCGTCGACCTCGTCGCGGGCGTCGTGCCGGGCACCCTCCTGCCACACGTCGATGTCGGTGCACCCGACAGCGTTGTCGGCGCACCACTCGCGCACCGCCTGCGCGACAGCCACGGCCTCCGCCCGTCCGCTGTGAACGACCAGGCCGACACGGCTCACCGTCATACCCGCACACCCGCCTCCCAGCCGGACCGTCCCACGTGCCATCCTCGCCCGCGAACCGCGCCGCCACCACACACGCCACGCCGCACGCACGATGCCCCGCCGCGCCCGCCGCACAGGACCGCGTCCGTCCCGCCGCGCACGCCGGGCTGCCTGGTCGGTCCGTGGCGATCCAGTCTGCTGCGCCACGGTTCCTCCCGTGCCGTCGCGGTCCGACCCGGTTCTCGTCACCGCCCTGTCACGGCTGATCCGACGCGGAACCCGGCCTCGGGCGGCTCTGTCTCCGTCGGTGAGCACCGGCTCGGAGCCGGTCGTCCTTGAGCACATCGGAAATCGGGGGACCTCATGCAGTACGGCACCAACACACGCGTCACCGTCGCGGCCGCGGCCGTGATCGCGTCGGCACTGGCCCTCACGGCGTGCCAGTCGGGCGACGGCGCGAAGGCGGCGGACAAGCATCCCGCGACGCCGACCACCGCCTCGTCTCCCGCCGCGTCCTCCGCGGCGACCGCGCCCCCCGCGGCGTCCGGCACCACGGCCCCGCCGGTTTCCGGGGGCGGGAAGCCGGCCCCCGGCGGCGCCCCCGCCTCCCCGGCGTCCGCCCCCTCCGCCGCCACCGTGCCGGCGTGCGCGGCGACGGCCCTGGAGGTGTCGGCGTACCAGGCGGCCGACCGCCCGGTCGGCACCGGCACCGGTGCCGCGGTGATCGAGTTCAAGAACGTCTCCGCGAAGCCGTGCGCGCTGCGCGGGCACCCGACGGTCGCCGGCGCCGGCAACGGCTCGCCCGAGCACAGCACCCCGCTCACCGTGACCCGTACCGGGTCCGCGTCCACCGTGCGGGTCGCACCGGGCGGCAAGGCCTGGGTGAAGCTCACCTTCGTACAGGTGCAGGGCGAGGGCGACGGCTACTGCGCGTCGGGTGCGAAGCCCGCGGTGTACCCGACCCTCGTGATCGGCCCGAGCGGTTCGGGCAAGCATCAAGTCGCCCTGGACGACGGCCAGTTCGCCGAGTGTGACAACAAGGTCACCGCGACGGCGGTCTCGGCGTCGAAGCCTGCCTGAGCCCCTCCGGAGGGCGGAGGGGCTCAGGCAGGGCGGCGGCGGGGAAGCGGGAGGTGCGTCAGCGGGCGGTCGTGGAGGTGACGGCGGCCCGCGTCGCCCGTTCCACCAGGGCGACGCCCTCCGGCATGGACTTGCTGCCGTCCGAGAGGACCGCGACGAGGTAGCGGTGTCCGCCCTTGGTGATCCGGCCGACGCTGTTGACGTCCCACAGGTCGGTCGTGTTCCGCTGAAGCCAGCCGTTCTTCAGGGCCCAGCGGGAGTCGGTCGCCGCCGAGACGCCCCAGGACTGCTCGGGGGCGATGCCGCTCATCTGCGTGCGGAGGTAGGTGCGGGAGTCCGCGTCGAGCGCGGGCGCGGCTGCCGCCCTCGTGGTCGGCCCACTGTCGAAGACCGCGCGCAGCAGCCGTATCTGGTCGCTCGCCGTCGTCCGGGTCAGGCCCCACTTGGGGCCGGGACCACCCTGGGTGTCGGCCAGGCCCAGCCGCTTGTTCGCCGCATCGAGGCCCGGGGCGCGACCGATCTTCCGCCACAGGGCGTTGGCCGCCGCGTTGTCGCTGTGCTTGATCATCGCCTCCGCCTGTGTGCGCTCCCGCGCGGTCAGCGGGTGCCCGGAGTCCTGCGCCTGGAGCAGTGCGGTGGCGAGGATGTCGACCTTGACGATGCTCGCCGTGTCGTACGGGGTGTCGTCACCGTAGACGTGGGGCGTGCGGCCCGCGCCGTCCAGGTCGAGGACCGCAGCCGTCACACGCTCCTTCCCCTTGGCCTGCACCGACGCCGGGAAGCCGGCCGCGGCGGGCCGGGAGTCGGTCGACGTCGTGGTCACGGTCGTGTTCGTGGTCGTGGCTGCGGCGGCCGGTGTCGCGTGCAGCGGGCCGACCGCGACCAGCGCCGCCGCGGCGAGCGCGCAGGACACCAGCGCGCGCCTGCCCTGGGACCCGGCCTTCAGGGGGCGCCGCGGATGCTTCGAGGGGTGGGGCGGATACGGCATGGGGCCTCAGCAGTTCGGTGGGAGGGACATGCGACTGCGAATGTAGACAAAACGACAGGTCCGCGAAGTGACCGCTGCCACGAAGAAGCCCCGTATGCCGGAATTGTGAGCAGAGCAACAGGTGTGGCGATGAACCGAGAGTGGCGAGAGCTCGCGCAGTGTGACCCTGGCGTGCCCGCACGTATCGCTCGACACCTGTGTGAGCCGCAGGCGCGCCCGATCGGGGGTGTGCGGGGAAAATGTGCTCAGGGAGACGGACCGGTGCTTCGGGAGGCGTCATGAGCACATCAACGGAGCCCAAGGTGTCGGGCCTGGAGGTCCGGTCCATCGACTACGTGCCGCTCGACGAGCGGCACGGCAAACTCTGGCACCTGGGCCCGCTCTGGTTCATGTCCAACGCCCAGATCGCCACCCTGGCCGTGGGGCTGATCAGCATCACCGAGGGCGGCAACCTCGTCTGGTCGCTCCTCGCGATCACCGCCGGGACCCTCATCGGCACCTTCTTCATGGCCTTCCACTCGGCCCAGGGCCCCCAGCTGGGACTGCCGCAGATGATCCAGTCGCGGCCGCAGTTCGGCTACGTCGGCGCCCTTCTCGTGTGGCTGTTCGCCTATGTGCAGTACGCGGGATTCAACGTCTTCAACACCATCCTCACCGCCGACGCCCTGCACACCACGCTGCACGGCGGCGTCAAGCTGTGGGTGGTCGTGGTCACGGTGGTCGCGCTCGTCATCGCCCTGGTCGGCTACGACATCATCCACAAGGCCGAGCGGATCCTGACGTACACCTTCCTGGTCGTCTTCGGGGTCTTCACCGTCGGCGTCCTCGTCAACCTGCACTACCCACCGGGGTCGTTCGACCTCGGCGGCTTCAAGTGGACGCCGTTCCTCGCCCAGTTCGGCGTGGTCGCGGGCTACCAGATCAGCTGGGCCATCTACGTCTCGGACTACTCGCGTTACCTGCCGCCCCATGTGACGGTCCGCAAGACCTTCTACTGGACCTACTTCGGCTCGGCGCTCGGCGGCATCTGGCTGATGGTGCTCGGAGCGCTGCTCGCCGCCTGGGCCGGCAAGAACTTCGAGACGATCACGTCGATCAACGCTGCCGGCGACAAGGTGTTCACCGGATTCGGCGCGGTCGTGCTGCTCTTCGCCGCCCTCGGCCTGGTCTCCGTCACCGCGCTGAACATGTACGGCGGTTCACTGACCCTCATCAGCGCCATCGACTCGTTCAGGCGGGTGCGGCCCACGCTCGGCGTACGCATGCTGACCATCGGGCTGACAGCGGCGCTCTCCCTGGTCGGCGCCCTGGCCGCGACCGCCGACTTCCTGCAGAACTTCAACAACTTCCTGCTGCTGGTGCTCTACCTGTTCATCCCGTGGACCGCGGTCAACCTCATGGACTACTACGTCGTGCGCCGCGGGCACTACGCGGTCGCCGAGATCTTCAACCCGCACGGCATCTACGGACGCTGGGGCTGGCAGGGGATCGTCTCGTATCTGGTCGGCTTCGCCGTCATGATCCCGTTCTTCGCGGTCGGGACCCTGTTCGTCGGACCCGCCGCCGAGGCGCTCGGCGGAGCCGACATCTCCCTGTTCATCGGGCTGCCCGTCTCCGCCCTGCTCTACTGGTGGCTGACCCGCTCGATCGACGTGGCGGCCGAGATGCGGGTGGCCGAGGCGGAGGCCGCGGAACTGGAGCGGGCGGCCCACGAACACCGGGAGCCCTGAGAAGGGCACCACGGGAGCTCGCCGGACCGCCCGCGCCGGGAACCGCTGTCTCTAGCGGGCGGTTCCGAAGTCCTGCGTCCAGTAGCTGCCCGGCTGCGCGAGACCGACGCCGATCTCCTTGAACGAGCAGTTGAGGATGTTGGCCCGGTGGCCCGAGCTGGACATCCAGCCCGCCATGACCTGCTCGGGAGTGGAGTAGCCGTAGGCGACGTTCTCGCCGTAGGCGCTCCAGCTGTAACCGGCGCTGGTGATCCGGTCGCCCGGGGAGGACCCGTCGGACCCGGTGTGCGACATGTTCCGGTGCGTCGCCATGTCGTCGCTGTGCGCCTGCGCGGCCTTCGTGAGCGTCGCGTTCACCTTCAGGGCCGAGCAGCCGACCTTGCCGCGCTCGTCGTTGACGAGCTGCACGATGCGGGCGACGGTCCCGGACGCCGGGGCGGTGGACTCGGCCGTGGTGGTGGGCTTCGGGGTGCTCGGCGCCGCGGGGGCCGTGGTGGTGGGGGCCGTGGTGGTGGGAGCGGTGGTCTTGGGCGTGCTCGGGGCGCTGGGAGCGCTGGGGGTGGCGGCGGGCTTGTGCGGGCGCGCGGGGTGCTCGCGCTCGGGCGCGTGGTGCTTGATCGCGTGGTGCTTGTGCGGGTGGTGCTTGTGGGCGTGCGGGGTCGCGGTCGGGGCCTGCGCCGCCGACGGCGTGGCCGCTCCGGCGTCGCCACCCCACCAGGCCTGGTTCCACTTGTGCCAGGGGCTCGGGTCGCCGCCCTGGCCCTGGCTCGTCGGCTGCTGTGCGCCCGCGGCCTGGGACGTCGGGTCCCAGCCGGTGCAGGCCATGGCGGCGGTCGGTACGCCCACGGCGCCGAAGGCGACGGCGGCTATGACGATTCGGCGGTAGTGCTGCTTCTTGCGGTGCTTACTCATGCGTGACCTCACTCGGTAGTCGCCGAGCGCCCCTTCTGCGGCTGTCTCTGCGCGCACTCCGCCTGCTGAGCTGCGGAGCCGTCCTGCGGTCGCCATTCTTAGGACCCCTTCACTGCGAGCGCAAAGGTGTCTTCGTACTACCTGCCCTCGTAGGCCCCGACGTCCCTGGTGAGGGAAAAGGGCCGTGCTTCCCCGTCGCGCACCCTTCGTTCCGCTCCACTGTCACACCGTCAGAACCCGTCAGGGTTTGCAAAAGCGAGCGAAACGATCAGCTCCTGGAGGCGCGTCCGGAACCGGTGCGACCCGCGCCTGGATCAAGACGGACAAATCCCATTTGTCGGCAGAGCGGCACCTACTATCCGGCATCCTGAATAGCGGGCCCGGTGTGGCGGAAGTCACGGAACCGAAGGGCTGTGGCGCCTGTCATGGCCCCGGAACGGACCCGCCCGACTCGACCGGCCCCCTCCCCGGCCCCCCGGACCCGCCCGGCCGCTCTCACCGCGGCCTACCGGGAGCCCCGTGCCTATGGTGGAGTGTGATCGACACCGACGCCGTGTCTCATCCGCGGAGCCGTCGGCCGGGCTACAAGGCCGCGGCGGCCGTCTTCGCCGTAGGGATGATGGGCACGACGCTGCCCACCCCGCTCTACGGGCTCTACCGGCAGCAGATCGGGTTCTCCGAACTGATCGTGACCGTGGTGTTCGCGGTCTACGCCGTGGGCGTCATCACCGCCCTGCTGGTCGCCGGCGGCGCCTCCGACGTCCTCGGACGGCGCCCGGTGCTGACCGCCGCGCTGGTGCTGGCCGCGCTCAGCGCGGTGTGCTTCCTGAGCGAGGGCGGACTCCCGCTGCTGTACACGGGGCGCGTGCTGTCGGGATTCTCGGCGGGGCTGCTCAGCGGCACGGGCACGGCCGCCGTACTCGACCTGGCGCCACCGGACCGACGGGCACGCGCCGCCCTGGCGGCCACCGCGGCCAACATGGGCGGACTCGGGCTCGGCCCGCTCGTGTCCGGCGTCCTCGCCCAGTACGCGCCCTCGCCGCTCACCCTGCCCTTCCTCGTCCACCTGGTGCTCCTGGCCGTCACCCTGGTCGTCACCGGCCTCCTGCCGGAGACCGTGCGTCACGCCGGGCCGCGCCCGCCGCTGCGCCCCCAGGGCATGACGGTCCCGCCACAGGTGCGCGGGGTGTTCGCACCCTGCTCCCTGGCCGCCTTCGCGGGCTTCTCCCTGCTCGGCCTCTTCACGGCCGTGGCCCCCGCGTTCCTGTCCCAGACGCTGGGGGAACGCAACCTCGCGGTGATCGGTGCCGTCGTCTTCTGTGTGTTCTGCGCCTCGACCGCCGGCCAGGTACTCATGGGACGCCTGGGCCCCCGCGCCGCCCTCTCGTGGGGCTGCGCCGTCCTGGTCGCCGGCCTCCTCCTTGTCGGGGCCTCGCTGGCGGCGACGTCCTTCCCGGTGCTGCTGCTCGGCGCGGTGACGGGCGGCACGGGGCAGGGCATGGCGTTCCGGGCGGGCCTGACCCTGGTGGGTTCCGCGGCACCCCCGGAGCACCGCGGCGCCACCATCTCGGCCTTCTTCGTCATCGCCTACCTGGGTATCTCACTGCCCGTCGTCGGCGTGGGCGCCCTGGCGGTGGCACTGGGCGTGCGCGACGCCGGCCTGGTGTTCACGGCGTGCGCGGTCCTGCTCGTCGCGGCCGTCGGGGTCCGGGTACGACGGCACCCACCCGTCCCGGCGGCCGTCCGCACTACAGACGAACAGTCATTTCCACGCTGACCTCGTCACCCGCCGCGAGACTCCGCGGAGCGCGCACCGCTCTCTTCAACGGCAGCAGGTAGCCCCCGTCCTTCGGGAACAGCGAGGTGGTGAAGACGACGTCACCGATCCGGGCCTCGACGGGGACCACGCCCCAGCCGTAGCTGGCCGTCGCGGCCACCTCGCGGATGTCGGCCGACTCCTGCTCGGGCACCGGGACGAAGTAGTACGGCGACGGGCCGCGCCATTCGACGACCTCACCGTCAAAGGCAAGCTCCACCATGTCGGCACCCTCCCCCCGATCGCGTGCGCCAACTCCCGGTCACCCGGCCCAGGATAAGATCCTCGCCGTACCGCTCGCGCTCGCCCCACCCGGCGCGGGCCGCACCGACGGCTACCTGTACCGGAGTCCCTCGGACGGGTCCGGCGCTCGCACCGTGGTGGTGATCCGTACGAGACAGGGGGCGCGCGGTGTCGAGCCGAAACCGACGTGCACGGGCGGGTCGACGGGGGCGAGGGCGCCGAGGTCCCGTCCGTCGAACCCGGCGGCCGCGCTGGTGACCGGGTGGAGGTCGTGGGCGCCGTACCACTCGTGCCGGCCGGCGCGGGCGGTGCCGTGGGTGCGTACGCCGAGCAGGAGGCGGGCGGCCGGACCCGTGAGGGTGGCGTAGGTGGGGCGCGCGGAGACCGGACCCGGGACGGCGCCGAGCAGGACGCCCAGCGCGCCCCTCCGTCCGACGGTGAAGGTCAGATCGAGCAGGGAGCCGGCCACGACCGTCCAGCGGTTCCCGGCGATGCCCACCCGCACGGGCACGACGCGCACCTCGTCGAAGGTGTACGTGCGGGCGACGAAGTCGGCCGTACGGTGGGTGGGCGCCAGGAGAAGGCGGTGGCCTTCCGCGTGTTCGAGCAACACGTCGCTGTAGGCGCCGAAGGGCGAGTGCGCCCAGTGGCCCAGGACCAGGCGCGTTCCGGAGGCCGTACCGAGTCCCGCGATCCATCCGTCGAAACGCAGGAGGACGGGCCGCTCCGGTCCCGGTGCGGGGCGCCCGGGACCGCGGGCGCCGCGGGACCGCGACGGGAACATCTCGGTCATCGGGGTGCCTGTCCGTGCCGGGCGTGCGTCGTCCGGGCCCGGGGCCGGCCGTCCGCGACGTGGTGGTCGTGGAGGAGCTGCGCGGGGCGGGAGGCACCCAGGCGTACCTGGTGGATGCCGTCGCAGAAATGGACCAGGGGCTCGACGTCGGGCGGGGGCAGCCCCACCGCACGGGTGAGTGTCTCCTCCAGGGCCTCGATACGGGCGCTCCGCAGCGGGAAGGGCACGTGCTCGACAGGGGTCTCCCAGATGACACCGAGCCGCTTGGTGAAGGCGCGCCAGCGCGAGGTCAGCCACACGTCCCGGTGGGTGGGGGCCATCGGGTCGCCGGGGCGGACCGACAGGCGGTACATGGAGCCGGTGTGCCGCCGGGATCCGGTGTACGTCACGACGCCGCTCGCCCGCGACACGCGCAGCCGTGCGACGTGGTACGGAGCGCCCACCGCGCAGGCGGCGAGCATCGCGGAGCAGCCCGCCTCCAGGGACAGGAACCACAGCCCGTCCCGCCCGTCGCGGCGTCGCACGTAGGTGCGCAGGTTGGTCTCGGGGAAGGCGGGCATTCCGGGTACGGCAGCCGGAAGCATCGACGGGCGCAGGTCCGCCATGACGAACGCCGTGAGACTCACCCACGCGGCATCGCCGTACGTGTCCACGACCAGGCCGTCCGGTACCAGCCGCTGCACCTGCTCCGCGGGGTAGGGCCAGTGGACGAACGTCTGGGTCAGCCAGCCGGCGCGCAGCGCGGGGAGATGCACACGCCGCTCCGGCCCGTACGAGACCACGCGCACCGAATGCCCCGGTGCTCCGGGGTGAAACCCCGTGACGGTGCCCGACCAGGGCCGATCGGCATGTGTGGCGCGCCTACTGCAACCGCTCGCACAATGTGTGTCAGCCCCGTGGTCGTGGCGGGCCGGCGGTCCGACGATGGGCGGCCTGGCCCCGTACTTCCCGGACCCGGAAGGCCTTGCCGATGCGCCCCAGCCGACGCAGCACCCTCCTCTCCGCCGCCGCCCTCGCCGCGGCGGCGCTCACGCCCGCGTCCCCGGCCATGGCCTCGACCCCGAACCGCGCCGGTGCCCGTGCCACCGGCCGGCGCCCGGTCAGGGTTCCCGGCGCCGAACGGCAGGAGATCTCCCGGCACGACGACCTGACGACGGGCGCCCTCGTCGGCACGCCCTACACCGACGCGGCGGACTGGGCCGGGCTCGCGGCCAAGGACACCCGCAATCCCTCGGGCGTGCCCGGTGTGCAGATCGACGGCTGCTTCCCGGACGCCTCGCGGCTCAACACCCTGCACGGCTGGAACCACGACGCCCAGTTCGTCGTCCGGCTGCCCGACAGCTGGAACGGCAGGCTGGTCGTCACCGGCGCCCCCGGCGTCCGCAGGCAGTACTCCATGGACCAGCTCGTCTCCGACTGGGTGCTGGCGCAGGGCTACGCCTTCGCCTGCACCGACAAGGGCAACACGGGACCGGACTTCTACACCGACGGTGCCCGTCCCGGTGACGCCCTCGTCGAGTGGAACCGGCGTACGACACAGCTCACCCGGGCGGCGAAGGCGGTCGTCGCGCAGTACTACGGGCACGCGCCGAGCCGCACCTACATGACGGGCATCTCCAACAGCGGCTACCTCACCCGCTGGCAACTGGAGAACCACCCCGAGCTGTACGACGGCGGCGTCGACTGGGAGGGCGCGCTGTGGCGGCCCGAGGGACCGAACCTGCTGACCTTCCTGCCCACCGCGGTCGCCCGCCGGCTCGGGCGGGTGGGTGACGAGGACATGTACGCGGCCGGGTTCGCACGCGGCTCGGAGTTCCTGTGGCCGTACCACGAGCAGGTGTACTGGGGCCTGACCCAGAAGATCTACCGCGCCGAGTTCGACCCCGGCTACGACCCCGCCTGCCCCGGGGCGTCGGCGGGAACGACGGCCGCCCAGATCTTCGCCCCCTGCCCCTCCGACGCCGACTACGACTACGCCGCACGCCCCGGCTCGGTGCACGACGCCGTCGCCCGGGTCTCGCTGACCGGCCGCATCGGCAAACCCATGATCACCCTGCACGGCACGCTGGACGCGCTGCTGCCCATCGCGGTCCAGTCCGACGTGTACGCGCGGATGGTCGCCGCCCAGGGCCGGTCCCGGCTGCACCGGTACTACCGGATCGAGGGCGGCAACCACGTCGACAGCCTCTACGACGCCCACCCGGACCGGCTCCAGCCGATCCTGCCCCACTACCGTGCCGCCTTCACCGCGATGACGGCGTGGGTGGAGCGCCGCGAGGAACCGCCGGCGAGCCGCACCGTGCCCCGGCCGGCGTAGGCCGGGGGTCCGGCCGGCGCCGGGTGCCTGCGCTGATGAGGCGCGCCGCGCGTGGCCCCGGGCGGGAACCGCCGGGGCTGGCCGGGCCCCGCCGGGTTCTTGTCGGAGCCCCGGCGGCAACGCAGCGCCGGCGACTTGGACGCCACCTCATTCGGTGAGTCTTCGGTAGCGAATGAGGGTGCAAGCGATGCCGGTGAAGCCAGGAAGTTCTATGGCCCAGCGGTGGCGGCCAGGCGGTTGAGGCCTCGATGCCCGTGCGGGCGATGCGGTGCCTGATGCCTCGCGCCCGCATGTTCACCGAGTCGATCGCGCAGCAGGACCGGTCCAGCTCACGGTGGGCGCCGAGCACGTCGAGGACCAGGCGGTGGAGTCTGGCCCATACCCTGGCCTGCGTCCACTCGGCGAAGTGTCGGTGAGCCGTGGCTCCCGACGGCCCGAACGACGCGGACGGCAACTGCTGCCACGTGCGCCGCGCAGACGGCCGCCTTCCTGAGGCCGGGCAGGCGCTTTTGGCACCACCCGCTGGAACAGCTCCCACAACTCGTCCGGCACCAGCCGCTCGGCGATGACGTCGACGAGCGAGCGCAGCGCCGACGCGCCCGCGTAGACACCATCTCATTTGGCGTGTTGGGTAGCCTGCTGGCGCGGGAGTCCAGGCGTGGCCCAAGTCTGGCTCGATACTGACTGCTTCGTGCAAGCGGACCGCCGTCTTGTCTTGTCGTGATCACGACACAAACGCCTCGATGTTCGGGATCGCCAGTGTCCGGGGCCGGATGGGCTTTGCGATCCGGGCATCGAAGAGCTGCCCGTCGAGATGTCGGCTGGGCTTCGGCGCGGTGGACGCCGGTCCTCTCCCATTTCGCAAACGTTCAACCGGCTGTTGTGGAGGCCGATGTGTGCCGCACCTAAGTTTCCAGTGGCTTTCGGAAGAAGGGACTCATGGACACACTCCTCGCAGTCCGGGCTCGCGGGATCACCAAGTGCTTCGGTGACGTCGTCGCGCTCGACGGCGTCGACCTGGATGTGACGTACGGTCAGATCCATGGCCTGGTCGGACCGAACGGCGCCGGCAAAACGACACTGCTCGGGCTTCTGCTCGGTCTGGCCGTTGCCGACAGCGGCCGCCTGGAGATCCAGGGTGCGCCGGTCGGGCGGGCGTTCACCGTCCCCGACGGTGTCGCCGGCTTCGTGGACGGCCCCGGTCTCTACCCCTCGCTCACCGCCAGGCAGAATCTGGCCGCGCTGGCTGCTCTGCGCGGCCAGGACGCGCGGACGGCGGGCGTCGACGACGTGCTCGACCAGGTCGGACTCACCGATGTCGCCGACGACCGGGCCCGCGGCTTCTCCCTCGGAATGCGTCAACGGCTCGGGCTCGCAGCCGCCCTGCTCACCAAGCCCCGGCTGCTGGTGCTCGATGAGCCGTCGAACGGCCTCGACCCGGCCGGCAAGAAGCGGGTGCACGGGGTCCTCACCCGGCTCGCGGCGGAGGGGACCGCGGTCGTGCTGTCGAGTCATCGCATGGACGACCTCGAGGCGCTGTGCTCCGAGGTCACCATCCTCGCCATCGGACGGGTCGTCTTCTCCGGTCCGCTGAGCAAGCTGGCCGCCGAGAACCGTGAACTCGACTACCGGCTGGTCACCTCCGACCCACAGTCGGCCCGTCGGCTGGCCGCCGGCACGCCAGGGGTCGCTGTGGCCGACGACGAGGCAGGACGTCCCGACGCCGAGGCGCTTGTCGTACGGGCGTTGGTGCCCGCCCTCGACGAACTGGTGGTGCGGCTGGTGCGGTCGGGTATCGCAGTGCGCGAGCTCGCCCCCGTGGTGTCCCCGCTCGAGGCGGCGTTCCTGGCCCTCGCCGAGCAACAGGGGCTGGGCATCGAAGGGTTGGCGTCCGGTGCAGGGCAGGAGGAGCCCGGCAGGGAGCAGTCGGCATCCGACGGCGAGGGGCAATCGGCCCGTGCCGAGCGGCAGAAGGCAGGCCCCGAGTCGCAGTCGGCCCACGTCGAGCGGCCTGCGTCGGTCGGTGCCGAGCAGCAGGAGACCACCGCCCAGCAACAGGGCACCACCGCCCAGCAGAAGGCCGGCCGATGACCGCATCCCCCGCCCCGACCGTCGTCCCTCCCAAGCCCGAACCCGCGCCCACCTCGGCCGCCGCACGTGTCACGGTTGCCCGGGGCTATCGCTTCGAGTTGGTCAAGCTCGTCTCGCAATGGCGGGTACGACTCCTCGTCCTCGCCTGCTGGATCGTGCCCGCCGTCTTCGTCGCCGGGGTCTCCCAGCAGTCCACCCTGCCCGTCGACACCCTCTTCGGCCGCTGGATGCACGCCACCGGGTGGGCCGCGCCGCTGGTGATGCTCGGGTTCGCGGGCACCTGGGCGCTGCCGCTGCTGACCTCCGTGGTCGCCGGTGACATCTTCGCCTCCGAGGACCGGCTCGGGACCTGGCGGCTTCTGCTGGTGGCGGCGCGCTCGCCCCGCCGGATCTTCGTGGCCAAGGCACTCGCCAGCCTCACCGTCATCGTGCTGCTGGTTGCCGGCCTCGCCGTCTCCAGCACGGCCGGTGGGCTCCTGGCCGTCGGCAACCATCCCCTCGTAGGCCTCGACGGGCACATGCTGTCGCCGGGCGACGCGGCCTCGCGGGTCCTGCTCGCCTGGGTCGCGGCCCTCGCCCCGACCCTGGCCCTCGCCGCGATCGGTCTGCTCGGCTCGATCGCGCTGGGCCGCTCCCCGATGGGGCTGCTGCTGCCGGCGCTGGTCGCCATCGTCATGCAGGTCGCGCAGATGCTGCCACTGCCGGTGGCGGTACGGCTCGCCCTGCCGGGTTACGCCTTCATCTCCTGGAACGGCCTGTTCACCAGCCCGACCCAGCTCACCCCGCTGCTGATCGCCGTCGCGGTCAGCCTGGCGTGGGCGGTGCTCGCGACCGTGCTGGCGTATGTGCTGTTCCAGCGGCGGGACTTCACCAATCTCGCCTACGACGGTTCCGGGCGCCGCGCGCTCACCGTCGGGCTGCTGCCGCTGGTGGGGCTGACCGCCCTCAGCGTCGCGGCAGTAGCCGTATCCACATCTTCCATGGGTTCCGGGATCGAGCAGGGCAAGGTGCAGCGCTCCGTCGCAACGGCCTTCGCCCACCTCTACCGCATGCAGACCGACCAACTGCATCGCCCCGCTGTCACGGAGGCGCAACTGCGCGCCACCGCGACATGCGCCAAAAGCGCAGGCAAGGGAGCCCAGGAAGGCGCGGGCAACGACTGGCGGTGCACCGTCAGTTGGCATCTGCCCGGCGTCGCAGTCACGGGGACGGCGATCTACCAGATCGACATCACCTCAGACGGGCGGTTCATGGCCGACGGCGACGGTCCCAAGGAAGTGAACGGCTACTTCCTGCTGCGGACTTCGACCGGAGACGCCCCGAATCCGCTCTGGCAGTTCGACGGCAACGTCGAGCTGCTCGACACCTCCTCGAAGGGATAAATCTCCATGCAGGTTGCACGACAGCGCCGAGTTCAGCAGAGGGAGCAGGTCAACCTCTTCGGCAGAATCGTCGGCCGTCGGAGCATGATGGTGACGGCGGGTATCGCGGTCGCCCTCGGCATCACGGGCACGGCGGTCGCCTCGACCGCACAGCTCGGCACCCAGCAGGTCGGCCAGGTCACCGACCACGGCCAGGTCGTCTCCGACGACCAGTACATCAAGCCCTACGGTGACCGCACGGTCATCAACTCCGGCAAGATCATGTCGTCGGTGGCCAGCCCGGACGGCAAGCACCTGGCCGCCTCGGTCACCGACGGCGACGCCGCCCTGGTGATCATGGATCTGTCCACCGGCCAGATCGCGCAGAAGATCGGCACCAAAGCGGCCGACGACCTGCGCATCAGCAGCAGCGCCGTGGGCCAGGAAGGCCCGACCTACTCGCCCGACGGCAAGTCGCTGTGGCTGGGCCAGGCGACCGGTTACACCAAGTTCACCGTCAACGCCGACGGCACCCTGGCCAACCCGGTCGCCGTGAACATCCCGACCGTCAGCGGCCTCCAGGCCCTGGTCGGCGCCGCGGTGTTCTCCGCCGACGGCTCCACCGTGTACGGCGCGGTCAACGGCCAGAACAAGGTCGTCGCCATCGACGCCGCCACCGGCACCGTCAAGGCCACCTGGACCACCGGCACCGCCCCGCGTGGCCTGGCCCTGGTCGGCGGCAAGCTGTACGTGTCCAACGAGGGCGGTCGCCCGGCCAAGGACGGCGAGACCACCATCAACTCCTACGGCACCCAGGTCCCGGCCAACGGTGACACCGGCGCCTCCACCACCGGGACCGTCAGCGTCATCAACACCGCCGACGCCACCGCCGCCGTGGGCACCATCGAGGTCGGTCTGCACCCGTCCGCCGTGTACGCGAAGAACGGCGTGCTGTTCGTCACCAACACCTTCGACGACAGTGTCTCCGTCATCGACACCAAGTCGGACAAGGTCGTCCAGACCATCTCCACCAAGCCGTGGGCCGAGGCCTCCGTCGGTTACCAGCCCAACGCCGTCACCCTCACCGACGACGGCCGTCTGCTCGTGACCCTGGGCCGCGCCAACGCCGTCGCGGTCTACCGCTACTCGGGTGCGGCGGAGCCCGCCCGCTACGTCGGCCTGCTCCCGACGGACTACTTCCCCTCGGAGATCGCCCAGGTCGGCGGGAAGATCGTCGTCTCCAACACCCGTGGCATCGACGCCCGTCGTAACGCCTCCCAGCACGGCACCCACGACACCACGTCCAGCCTGACCACGTTCACCCTGCCGAGCGACGACGAGATCAAGTCGTACACGCCCAAGGTGTTCCAGATGAACGGCTGGAGCGGCGACTCGCTCAAGCTGTCCGAGAACAACGGCAACGTTCCCGCGGTGCCGGTCCCGGCGCGGCTCGGCGACCCCTCGACGATCAAGCACGTCTTCTACCTCGTCAAGGAGAACCGGACCTACGACCAGGTCTACGGCGACATCCCCGAGGGCAACGGCGACAAGTCGCTCACCACGTTCGGCGAGAACGTGACGCCCAACCAGCACGCACTGGCCAAGCAGTTCGGCCTGTACGACAACTTCTACGACATGGCCACGAACTCCGCCGAGGGCCACAACTGGCTGACGCAGGGCGACAACCCGGAGTACACCGAGTCCTCCGCCGGTGAGTACACCCGCTCCTACGACACCGAGGACGACGTCCTCGGCCACCAGCGGTCCGGCTTCATCTGGACCGGCGCCAAGGCGGCCGGCAAGACCGTCAAGAACTACGGCGAGTTCCAGACGCTGGAGGAGAAGCCGGCGGGTTCGAGCTGGCAGAACCTGTACTGCGACAGCAAGGACATGCAGGCGACCGGCCAGCCGTCCAAGTACCCGATCAAGACCGGTTCGGCGATCCCCTCGCTGAACGAGACGACGGTCCAGGGCTTCCCGAAGTTCGACACCAGCGTGCCGGACATCTACAAGGAGCAGGTCTGGGAGCAGGACTTCAAGAAGAACGGTCCCGCGAACCTGAACATGTTCTGGTACTCCAACGACCACACCGGCGGCCCGGCGAACTCCGCCGCCCAGGTCGCGGACAACGACCTCGCGGTCGGTCGCATGGTCGACACGATCACGCACAGCAAGTACTGGAAGGACTCGGCGATCTTCATCGTCGAGGACGACTCCCAGGCGGGCAAGGACCACGTCGACGGCCACCGCGCGCCGGTCCAGGTCATCAGCCCGTACGCCCAGCACGGCACGGTCGACAGCCACTACTACTCGCAGGTCACCGCGGTCCGCACCATCGAGCAGATCCTCGGCATCCACCCGATGAACCAGATGGACACCGCGGCCACCCCGATGTTCGGCGCGTTCACGAACAAGCCGGACTACACGCCGTTCAACTCCGTGGCCAACCGGACCTCGCTGACCCTCGGCGTGAACCCGGCCCCGTCCTGTGGTGTGGACACCCCCGCCCCGCAGAACCCGGCAGCGGCCGCCGCGCCCACCTCGGTGGCGATCCCGGCCGCCCAGCAGCCGCTGGCCGACGAATGGAAGAAGTGGCTCTCCAAGCAGCGTCTGACCGGCGAGAACGCCGTGCCTGACTACGCCAACAACGAGCAGATGGACCGCTACACCTGGTACGACACGCACAACTTCAACAAGCCCTACCCGGGTGACAAGAAGATGTACGCGCCGAAGGACGTCCCCGGCGCCAACCTCCCGTCCGCGGAGAATGACGGCTGACCTAGCCTGATCGCGTCAAGGGCCCCTGGCCGGCGGTGACGCCGGCCAGGGGCCCTGCTGTCTCCCCGTCGGCCGCTTCTGGGCGGTGGCGCGCGGTGCCGCCGAGTCGGCGACCGCCCTCACCTCCGTGCTTCGGCGCCCCGCTCCAGCGCGTCCCGCGCCGCGTCCAGTGCCTTGGCCCGGTCCTCGGGGACGAGGCCGATGCGGGTGCGGCGGTCCAGGAGGTCGGACGTGTCCAGTGCGCCCTCGTGCCGGGCGGCCCAGACGAGTTCGGCGCGGGTGACCGGGTGCCCCGGTACGACCGGTTCGGCCAGGGCCGGATCCTGCTCGGCGAGGGCGTGGACGGCGGGGGCCTCGGTCCCGTAGCGGCTCACCAGGCGGCTCGGCGCGCGCAGGGCCCGGAGCCGGTCGGGGGCGGCGGCGCCGACCAGGGGAAGGGCGGCGGTGGGGGAGGGGCCGGCGGTCAGCCGGTGGGCCTCGACCGCCGCGTCGACCGCGTCCTCGGCCATCCGCCGGTACGTGGTCAGCTTGCCGCCGACCACGGTGGTCACGCCCTCGGCCGAGGTGAGCACCGCGTGCCGGCGTGAGATGTCGGAGGTGCGGGGTGAGGCGCCGTCGGGGCCGTCGTGGTCCGCGGTGTCCAGCAGGGGGCGCAGTCCCGCGAAGGCACCGTCGACCTCGTCGCGGCGTACCGGGGCGTCGAGCACGGAGCCGAGCACGTCCAGCAGGAAGCCGATGTCCGTCTCCGGCACCTCCGGCTCGTCCGGGATCTCGCCCTCGACGGGCTCGTCGGTGAGACCGACGTACGTACGGCCGTCGCCCTGGGGCAGGACCAGCACGAAGCGGTTGGTCTCGCCGGGGATCGGGATGTGCAGGCCCGCCGGGAGGGTACCGAGACGTTCCGAGCGCAGGACCAGGTGGGTGCCGCGCGAGGGACGGATGCGGATGCCGTCGACGAGACCGCCCGCCCACACGCCGGTGGCGTTGATGACGGCGCGGGCCCTGATCTCGCCCTCTTCGCCGGTGAGTTCGTCGCGGAAGCGGGCGCCGGTCGCGGTGAGCTCCAGCGCCCTTACCCGGGTGAGCACCCGGGCGCCGCGTGCGGCGGCGGTGCGGGCGAGGGCGGTGACCAGGTGGATGTCGTCGGTCACCTTGCCGTCCCAGGAGAGCAGACCGCCGCGCAGGCCGGCCGTGCGGACCGAGGGCGCGAGATGGCGGGCCTCGGTCGCCGACAGCCGGCGCGGCGCGGGCAGCACCTGGCGCGGGGTGCGGGCGGCGAGCCGCAGCATGTCGCCGGCGCGGAACCCGGCCCAGGCGAGCGAGGCCTGGGCCCGCGACACCAGCGGGGTCAGCGGCAGCACGAAGGGCTGCGCGGCCACCAGGTGCGGGGCGGTCCGGGTCATCAGCACACCGCGCTCCACCGCGCTCTCGTGCGCGACGTCGAACTGCGCGGAGGCCAGATAGCGCAGCCCGCCGTGGATGAGCTTGGAGCTCCAGCGGGAGGTGCCGAAGGCGAGGTCGTGGGCGTCGACCGCGACGACGTCGAGCCCGCGGGCGGCGGCGTCCAGGGCGGCGCCCGCGCCCGTCGCGCCGAGCCCGACGACCAGGACGTCGGCCACCCTGCCGTCGGCCGCCGCGGCCAGGTCCCGGGTGCGCCGGCCGGCGCTGAGGGACGAGCCGGGCACTGCCCCGGTGTGCTCGTCCCGGTTGCTGGTGGGGCTCATGGCGTGAGGGTCCTCTCCAGAAGGATGCGCAGTTCGCCGAGAAAGGCGCGGGTGTCGAGTTCGGGGTCGTCCTCGTCGGTCATGGTGCGCAGCGACAGGGCGAAGGACTGCACGGTCAGCAGCAGGGCGCGGGCCTGCCGGTCGGTGTGGCCGGCGCGCACCGACCCGTCCGCGTGCCCCTCGCGCAGCCCCTCGGCCAGGAGGGCGAGCAGCGCCTCCTGGCTCGCTCCGCGCCGGTCGAGCACGTAGGGCAGCAGCAACTCGGGGTCGACGTCGACGATCTTGTGGAAGAGGGGGTGGGCGCGGAACGCCTCCACCCCCGCGACCAGGCCCTCCACGATCCGTGTGCGCGCGTCCGTGCCCTCGGTGGCCTGAGGCATGGACCGGTTGGCCACGTCGAGCCACTCACGGGTCATCAGGTCGCCCACCAGGGAGCCCAGATCGGGCCAGCGGCGGTACAGCGTCATCCGGGAGACGCCGGCGCGGCGGGCCACGTCGGCGAGGGTGGTGCGGCGGACGCCGACGGCCAGGACGCAGTCGCGCACCGCGTCGAGCACGGTGTCACTGTCCGAACGGTTGTGACGAATAGGCGTCATGTGTCACAGTGTAACGCCCCGGGGGCGGGCGGACCATCGCGCCGCACGAACCGAGCGAACCGACCGTGTGAGGACGACCGTTCAATGGACATGCTGTGGAACGGCTGGGGAGACCCGGCCAAGGCGGCACCGCTGCCCGACTCGGTGACCGGCCTGCTGCGCGACCTGCTCGGCGTCAAGCCGCGCGGCGCCGAGCCGCTCGCCCTGACGGACGTCCCCGTGTCCGAGCCGACCGTCGCCCCGGCGGCACTGGCCGCCCTCGCCGACGCGGTCGGCGGCGCCGAGCACGTCCGCACGGACACGGAGACCCGGATCCGGCACACCCGCGGCAAGTCCACCCCCGACCTGCTGCGCATCCGCGCCGGCGACATCACGGACGTTCCGCGGGCCGTCGTCCTGCCCGCCTCCCACGACGAGGTCCTGGCCGTGCTGCGCGCCTGCTCCGCACACGCACTGGCCGTCGTCCCCTTCGGCGGCGGCACCAGCGTCGTGGGCGGCCTCGCCCCCGAGCGGCCCGACTTCGTCGCCCTCGACCTGCGGCGCATGGACGGCCTGCTCGACCTCGACCCGGTCTCCCGCACCGCCGTCCTGCAGCCGGGCCTGCGCGCCCCGCAGGCCGAAGCCCTGCTCGCCGAGCGCGGCTTCACCCTCGGACACTTCCCGCAGTCCTTCGAGTGGGCGACCGTCGGAGGCTTCGCCGCCGCCCGCTCCAGCGGTCAGGCCTCCGCCGGATACGGCCGCTTCGACGAGATGGTCCTCGGTCTCACCCTCGCCACCCCCGAGGGCACCGTCGAGACGGGCCGCGCCCCGCGCTCGGCCGCCGGCCCCGACCTGCGCCAGCTGATCCTCGGCTCCGAGGGCGCCTTCGGCGTCATCACCTCCGTGACCGTACGCATCCGGCCGCTGCCAGAGCAACGCGTCTACGAGGGCTGGCGGTTCGCCTCCTTCGAGGAGGGGGCCGCCGCGCTGCGCCGGCTCGCCCAGGACGGGCCCCGGCCCACGGTCCTCCGGCTGTCCGACGAGACCGAGACCCTCATCGGACTGGCCCAGCCCGACGCGATCGGCGCCGGCCTCGCGAACAGCGACGCCGGATGCCTGGCGATCACCGGGTACGAGGGCACCGCCGAGGACACCGCGCAGCGCCGCGAGCAGGCCGCCGCCGTCCTGCGTGCCTGCGGCGGCACCTTCGTCGGCGCCGAACCCGGCGAGCGCTGGGCCCACGGCCGCTACTCCGCCCCCTACCTGCGCGACGCCCTGCTCGACGTGGGGGCCTTCGCCGAGACCCTGGAGACGGCCGCCTTCTGGTCCCGCATCCCCGAGCTGTACACGGCCGTGCGCACCGCGCTGACCGACACGCTCACCGCGGCCGGCACCCCGCCGCTGGTGATGTGCCACGTCTCCCACGTGTACGAGAACGGCGCCTCGCTGTACTTCACCGTGGTCAGCGCGCAGGGCGACGACCCGGTCGCGCACTGGACGCCCGCCAAGCACGCGGCCAACGAGGCGATCCTGGCCGCCGGTGGCACCATCTCCCACCACCACGGGGTGGGCACCGACCACCGTGACTGGTACGTCCGCGAAGTCGGACCCCTCGCCGTCGACGCGCTGCGCGCCGTCAAGCGCCGGCTCGACCCCGAGGGACTGCTCAACCCGGGCGTCCTGCTGCCCACCGGCTGACCGTACGCTTCCCGCACTCCGTACGCGTCCCGCACCCCGACCGATCCGTCTCCCGACCCGTCACCGCCCCGGAGGCACACCGATGCGACAGTTCACCGCCGTCGTCAACCCGACCGCGGGCGGCTCCACCGGGGCGGCGACGCTCCTCCAGGTGGCCCGGCACCTGCGCGAAGCCGGCGCCACCCTGGAGACCGAGTACAGCCACAGCCTCGCCCACGCCCAGGAACTGGCCCGCCGGGCCGGGGAAGACGGCCGGGTGGTGCTGGCGGTGGGCGGCGACGGCATGGCGGGCGGCATCGGCGGAGCGCTCAGCGGCACCGGCGCCGTCCTCGGCCTGGTCCCCGCCGGCCGCGGCAACGACTTCGCCCGCGCACTGGACCTGCCCCACGACCCCGAGGCCCTGGCCGGCATCCTGCTGCACGCCGAACCCCGACGCGTCGACACCATCGAGCTGGAATCGGCCGTGCACCAGCGCACGGTGGTCCTGGGCAGCGTCTACGCCGGCGTCGACGCCCTGGCCAACCGGCACGCCAACCACGCCCGCCTGCTGCGCGGCTCCGCCTCCTACTACGCGGGCGGCTTGCGCGCGGTCACCGGCTGGCGCGCGGCGGACTACCGCGTCACCGTCGACGGCGAGGAGCACACCCACCGCGGCTACACCGTCGTGGCCGCCAACTCCCCCTATTACGGTTCGGGCCGCCTCATCGCGCCCGGCGCCAAGGTCGACGACGGGCTTCTCGACATCGTCATGATCCGCGAGGCCCCGCGCCGCCTCTTCTTCGCCCTCATGAACGAACTGAAGACCGGCGCCCATATACGCCGCCCCGAGGTCCGTGTCCTGAGGGGCCGCGAGCTGCGCATCGAAGCCTCCCGCCCGGTGCCCTACGGCGCCGACGGCGAGGTCGAGGCCACCCTTCCGGTGACGGCCCGGGTCCGGCCGGGCGATCTGGCCGTGCTCTGCTGAAAGGCCGTGCCGCGCTGAAAGGGGGCCGCCCGGTCGCGGCCGACACCGCGTCGCCGCTCGCGGTACGCGGCCGGGCAGGTCACCGACTCGGGGCCCGGGCGCGTCGCCGAGCCGAGGAGCGGACTCCCAGGGCACTCCTAGGACGCCTCCGCCCGCTGCTCCGGGAGGGGGTGCGGGACCGAGGCGCGCCCGCACACCCGCAGAGCGACGAGCTCGGCCCAGCGGGTGAGGGTGCCGCGGCTGACGCGTATGCCGTACCGGGTCGCCAGCGCGTGGACGATCTCCATCCCGCGACCGTGCTCGTCCGGGTCGACGCCGGGGGAGCAGCGGCCGGCCGCGAGCGCGGGGCCCGTGTCGGACACCTCCACGCGCAGGGTGCCGAAGCCGTTCTCCCTGATCCAGGACACCCGCAGCAGAGCCGGTGGCAGGGCGTGGACGATCGCGTTGGTGAGCAGTTCCGACACCACCAGCAGTGCGTCGTCGACGATCTCGGCCGACACGTTCCAGTCCGCGAGGAGCGTGGCCACCTGCCGGCGCGCGGCCGGGACGGCCCCCGCGACGGGGGGCACCGGGCAGACGTGTTCGTACGCGTCCCGAACCAGCGTGTTGAGCTGTACCGCCATCATGTCTCCAGGGGGTGAGCCCTACAGGTCTCCAGGGGTGTGGGCCCTGCAGGTCAGGCGCTGGGCCCCGGACACATTGCCAGGACCTGGCAGAACGTTAAGGACATGGACGAAACAGGTCAATGAACCCGGGTCGGCATTGCCGAACGACCGGCCCCGGCACGGCGCCGGCGTACGCCCCACACGCCAAGCGGAGCGGCTGCGACGGTAATAGGCTCGCGTTATGGCAGGCCCAGTCCAGTCCATCGAACGGGCGGCGGCGATTCTGCGTCTCCTCGCCGGCGGTCCCCGCAGACTCGGGCTCGGCGAGGTGGCGGCCTCCCTCGGACTCGCCAAGGGAACCGCCCACGGCATCCTTCGCACACTCCAGCACGTGGATTTCGTGGAGCAGGACGCGTCGACCGGAAAGTACCAGCTCGGGGCCGCTCTCCTGCACCTCGGCACCAGCTATCTGGACGTCAACGAGCTGCGGTCGCGCTCGATCAACTGGGCCGACGCCCTGGCCGCCCGCAGCGGGGAAGCGGTGCGCCTGGGCACCCCCCTGGAGGGCCAGGTCCTGGTCGTCCACCACGTCTTCCGCCCGGACGACTCCCTGCAGACCCTGGACGTGGGCGCGCTGCTGCCCCTGCACGCCTCCTCGCTGGGCAAGGTCCTGCTGGCCTACGGGACCGCGCCCCTGGAGCCGGTGCTCGAGTCGGGGATGGAGGCGTACACCCGGCACACCCTGGTCACCTCCGACGAGCTGTCCAGGGCGCTCGCCGAGGTCCGGGAACAAGGCTGGGCCGCCGAGGTCCAGGAGATGAGCATGGGCGAGGCCGGGCTTGCCGCGCCGATCCGCGGGCACGGCGGCATCGTCGTCGGTGCCATCGGTCTTTCGGGTCCGGTCGAGCGGATCTGTGACAGCCAGGGCCGGCCCCGGGCCAATCTGCTCACGCTGCTCCGCGAGGCCGCGCGGGCGATCTCCAGAGACCTGGGCGCCGCCCGCTGGTAGCCCCCACCGCTCCCTCCGCAACCCACGGGAAGGCAGACCTGATCATGGTTGAACGGTATGTGATGTCCATCGATCAGGGCACCAACTCGACCCGTTGCATTCTGTTCGACCACCGGGGACGGCTGGTGACCGTCGCCCAGAGGGAGCACCAGCAGCACTTCCCGAAGCCCGGATGGGTCGAGCACGACGCCGTCGAGATATGGAACAACCTCCAGCGCGTCGTACCCGAGGCACTGTCCGCCGGCGGGATCGGCGCCGACCAGGTCGCCGCCATCGGCCTGGCCAACCAGCGGGAGACGACCGTCCTGTGGGACCGGCACACGGGTGACCCGGTGAGCCGGGCGATCGTCTGGCAGGACACCCGCACCGCGTCGCTCGTCGAGGATCTCGGCCGCAGCCCCGGAGCGGAGTTCTTCGTCGACCGGTGCGGCCTGGCACCCTCCACCTACTTCTCGGCGCTGCGCGTCCGCTGGCTGTTCGACGACGTCAAGGGTCTGGAGGAGCGAGCGAAGAACGGTGACGTCCTCTTCGGCACGATGGAGAGCTGGCTGATCTGGAACCTCACCGGAGGCACCGACGGCGGCCTGCACCTCACCGACCCCACCAACGCCAGCCGCACCATGTTGATGAACATCCGCACCCTCGACTGGGACGACGAGCTGATGGCCTGCTTCGGCGTCCCCCGGCCGATGCTGCCCGAGATCAGATCCTCCGCCGAGATCTACGGCGACGCGCGCGCCCTCGTCCCCGGCGTCCGCATCTCGGCCGCGCTCGGCGACCAGCAGGCCGCGCTCTTCGGCCAGACCTGCTTCTCCCCGGGCGAGGCCAAGTGCACGTACGGGACCGGCAGTTTTCTGCTGCTCAACACCGGCAGCGTTCTCGTACGGTCCCGGCACGGGCTCCTGACGACCGTCGCCTACCGGATCGGTGACCAGCGGCCCGTGTACGCCCTCGAAGGGTCGATCGCCGTCACGGGCTCCCTGGTCCAGTGGTTCCGCGACCGCCTGGGGCTGATCAACAGCGCGCCCGAGATCGAGACGCTCGCCCGGACGGTCGAGGACAACGGCGGCTGCTACATCGTGCCCGCCTTCTCCGGCCTGTTCGCGCCCCGCTGGCGCAGCGACGCGCGCGGCGTCATCGTCGGCCTCACCTCGTACATCACCAAGGGACACCTGGCCCGAGCGGTCCTGGAGGCCACCGGCTGGCAGACCCGTGAGGTCGTCGACGCCATGAACGCCGACTCCTCGGTGCCGCTGCGGCAGTTGAAGGTGGACGGCGGCATGACCGCGAACAACCTGCTCATGCAGTTCGTGGCCGACGTGCTCGACGTCCCCGTGGTGCGTCCCATGGTCGCCGAGACCGTCTCCCTGGGCGCCGCCTACGCCGCGGGACTCGCCGCCGGCTACTGGTCGGATCTGGAGGTCCTGCGCCGCAACTGGCACCGGGCCGCCCAGTGGCTGCCCGACATGGACCCGCGGCAGCGGGACGCGGAGTACGAGGACTGGCGGCAGGCCGTCGAGCGGTCGCTGGGGTGGGTCAGAACGCCCCGGTCGCCCTGAGGAGTCGATCATTCGGCCCCAGGGCGACGTCGGGGCGAGGCGTGGTCAGGGCAGGGCGCGGCAGAGCAGGGCCGCGGGTCCCGGCCTGCTGCCCACGCGCGTGGTGAACGCGATGCCGGCCGCGTACTCGCTCACTCCGCACTGGCCCTTGTAGCTTCCGTAGGCGAAGTCGCCGCCGGCCGCGTCGCCGGGACGGTTGTCGGACCGGTCGAACCACACGGTGCGCCCGCTGCCGGCCAGTGCGACACGCCCCGGCGCGCACAGGGCCGCCGAGACTCGCTCGCCGCGCGCGCTGTAGCCGATGAGGAACGAGCCGGACGGGCACTGGTACTTGGTGTAGCCGGACGCCCAGTCGCCGCTCCCGGGAACGTGGCGTTCGTCGGTGACGACCGTCTGCCCCGAACCGGAGGCCCGCAGGTCGCCCGCGCCGGAGTCGGTGCACAGCCCGCGACCGGAGGTGTGGCTCAGACCGACGAGCCTGAGCCCGTCCGGGCAGGCGGCCTTGTACGCCCCGGAGTCCCAGTCCCCGGTGGCCCGTACCCGCAGGGACTCCACGGCGTCACCGTGGTCCGTGCTGAGCATCCGCCACACCGGCACCGCCGGTACGGGACCGGACGTGCTCGGCGCGGTCATGAGGTGCTGCCATGCCGTGGCGCGCCAGTCGGCGGCGTCGAGGA
The DNA here is from genome assembly GCF_053595235.1 of Streptomyces sp. NPDC002520. Taxonomy (NCBI): domain Bacteria; kingdom Bacillati; phylum Actinomycetota; class Actinomycetes; order Kitasatosporales; family Streptomycetaceae; genus Streptomyces; species Streptomyces sp. NPDC002520. The sequence continues at coordinate 258,633 of NZ_JBSFXG010000008.1, forward strand.
CGCCCGAGCGGTGGCCCGTACTGTCGTAGCGCAACAGGGCCCAGTCGTCATGGCCCTCGAAGCCCACCAGCGGCCAGTACGCGAAGTCGGCGTCGTGGTCGGCGAAGTAGTCGGTGACATGGCCGAACCAGGCGCGTGCCACCGCGTTCGTCTCACCGGATCCGATCCCGAACTCGCTCACCCAGACGGGCGCGGTGTAGTGCCGGCCGGACTCCTCGACGAAGAACGCCTCGTCGTCGAGGGCCGCGGTCAACTCGGTGGGGGTCAGGTCCTGGTAGCGGGGGTCGTGGGTCTCGCCCACGCCGGTGGCGCCGCTGTGGTGCGGGCCGGTGTAGCCGTAGAAGTGGGCGGAGTAGACGAGCTTGTGGGCGTCGACGAGGGTGTGCGAGAGCGTGCGGGCCGGGGTGAGCATCGGGCGGCCGTGCGGGAGGCCGTCCACCGGCACGCCGGTCCAGTTGATGCCCTCGATGACGATGAGCAGGCGCGGGTCGCCCTCTGTGAGGATGCGGTCGGCGGCCAGTTGGGCCGCGGCGTACCAGTCGTGGTTGTCGCCCAGGCCCCAGTTGGGGTCGTCGAGGATGTCGCGACGGACCTCGTTGTACAGGTCGGCCCCGACCACGCGGGGCACGGAGGCGTAGCGGCGGGCCATGAAGACCCAGTCGTCGGCCCACCGCTGGGTGGACTGACTGCTGTTCCAGCGTTCGTTGCTGTCGACGCCGCAGCACCAACGGGACGTATTGGTGTGGTTGTTGAGGATGACGGCGAACCCGCTCCGGCTCAGCGCGTCGACCACCGCGTCGTAGACCTGGAGCGGAGTGCTGCCGCGCAGCCCGGGGTTGGCCGCGACGGCGTCGTCGGGGACGGGCGTCGTCGCGTGGATCATCTCGTCGGAGAACGGCAGCCGGATCGTGTTGATCCCCAACTGATGGAAGTCGGCGAGCAGTTGGTCCAGAGGAGCACGGTCGAGACCGAGGGGTATGCCGTGCGAGTCCTGCCCGGCGTGGTGATTCGCCGGATCGGAGACGCTGCCGCTTCCGGTCCACGACCCTTGCGCGCCGTCCCAGTTGGCGGCCTTCAGCCGGAAGCGGTCGCCCCGGGCGTCGACGATGTAGCGGCCCCGGGTCGACAGCGGCGCGGTCCAGGCGGCGGGGTCGGCGGCTTCGGCGGAGTGTGGCGCGGAGTGGTGCGGTGGTGGTGACGGGACGGCGAACGCCGTCGTGGACGCGGCGGCCATGAGCAGTAATCCGGCGGTGGCGGCGGCCAGACGCAGCGAGGCGGAGGCGGTCGGCATGAGGGCAGCCCTTGAGGTCGGGGGGTGGCAGCGGTGGAGAGGTCGCGCGACCGAGGGGCCTGAGCCACCTCGGTCGCGCGAAGTCTCCACCACGACGCCCGCACAGGGAAGGGTGAGGGAGCCGCACTCCGCGCACACGGCGCCGCGGGCATGTCCGGAATAGCCGGCGACGACCGGTTCTCCGAGGCCTCGGTGCTGTTGTCGGTGGCCGGCGAGGTGGACGGGCTGCGGTCCCCCGAATTCGACCGGAAGGTCACGGATGACACGTACCTGACCTGGGCCGGGGAGTCCATCGTCACCTTCGGCTCCTTCGGCGTGGTGGGAACCCCGGCCGTCTGGTTCGGCAAGGACGTGATTCCCGTCGTCACCATCGACGGAGACGTGGACATCACCCCGCGGAAGTTCCTGGATCGGATCCAGAACTGACGCCGCCTCGCGCCGCGGGGACGAGCCGGCGCTCTGAGGTGCGCGGACGCCCCTCCTGGGTAGGGAACCGACGCCCGGCCGTGCGAGCGGCGGGCGTGTCGAGACCCGAACAGGGAAGGGGTGGGCCGGAGATGGTGTTCGATCAGGCTGACGGTGCCGTGGTGCAGGCGGTCGTGGTGTACGACGGGCGGCTGCTGCTGGTGGCGCGGGGCGAGGACTGGGCGCTGCCCTCGGGCACAGCGGAGCCGGCCGAGTCGGCGGAGGCGACGGCCGCGCGCATCGTCTACGAACTCACCGGCTATCTCGTCGACGGCTCCCAGCCGCTGGCGCCCCGAGGGGAGGGTGGGGAGGACGCGATACCGGCCGTGGTGTGCCAGTTGCTGAGCCGGTCCCCGTCCGCGGGAGGCAGCCTGACGGAGGATCAGCTGCGCTGGTGCCCGTTCCAGGAGGCCATCGGCGGCCCCCTGCCCGCGGCCGTGCGGCACTACCTTCAGGGACACTCGCCCGTGTGACTGCCTTCAGCGGCACTCCGGCGCGTGAGGACCTTCACGGGCACCCTCACGCCTGAGGACCTTCAAGACCACTCTCACGCGCGAGCCGACGCGAGGAACCGCCCGCGGTCGACGACCGTCCGGTCGATCTCGCCGCTCGCCACCAGTTCCCCCGAGCCGTCGACGGCCCGCACCACGAACGTGAGCCGTCGGCCGGCCGTTTTGGGCGCCGGCTCGGCGGTCACCTCCACCTGTCCGCCCACCGGCGTGGCACGGAGGTGCTCGACGCGGACCGAGGTGCCCACGGTCGTCCGGCCGGGGGTGGTGAACGGCGCGGCGGCCTGTACGGTCGCCGCCTCCAGCCACGCGATCAGGCGCGGGGTGGCGAGCACGGGCACATCACCACTGCCCACCACGAGCGCGGTGTCGGCATCGGTCACTTCATGGCGCATGCCCTCACGCTAACGCCACGCGGATCACCGGTCTCGCGCACACCGCCGCAGTGCGTCGCGCCACCTGCCGCCACCTGCCGCCGCATCCCGCCGGCCACGGCGTCAGCCGTGCAGGAGCTGTCCCAGCAGCAGGTAGGCACGCTGTTCCGCGGCTGCGAGGGCCGCGGGATCGATGCCCGCGGGCCACAGTTCGCCGGCCGCGGCGTCGTCCGCCTCGCGCAGCTCCACCACGGCCACCGCGAGGTGCACCTGGACGACGGGCTGCGCGGGCGCGGGGCGGTCGGCCAGAGCGTGTTCGGCCCGCTCGATCGCCTCGGTGCACGTGGCCAGCGCGCGTTCCACACGTACGGCGGCCCGGTCGTGGACGACGAGGAGGGCGCAGACCAGCCCGACGCCGATACCGAGCAGGCTGGCGAGCGCCCGGTCCTGGACGAGGGCCCCGGCGGGCGTGGGCGCGGCGAGTTCGCTGAGCAGCAGCGCGAGCGGGGTGAGGAAGACGACGCCCAGGCCGTAGTTGCCGGCCACGACGTACTCCAGCAGGAATTCCAGGACCACGACCAGCACGGCGAGCAGCACCGGACGCGGGTGGACGGCCAGCACGCCGAGGGCGATCAGCAGGCCGACGGCCGTACCCAGCGTGCGCTGGACGGCACGCTGCGCCGTCGTACGGACATTGACCGAGTGCAGCACCGCGGCGGCCGAGATCGCCGCCCAGTACCCGTGGCCGAGGCCCAGGCCCACGGCCATCCCGCCCGCCACCAGCGTGCCGAGGACCATGCGCAGCGCGGGCACGACCAGAACCGCCAGGGCGACATGGCGGCCGGGGCGGCCCCGCATCAGTTCCCACGCGCGCTGGGCGGCCGCGTCGTTCGGCGTCTCGGCCGACACGCCCGCCCGGTAGCCCCTGCCCCGTGCCGCCGGGGCCGTGCGCACGGACAGCTCCGGCAGGACCGGGGGATGGGGCTGCCGGCGTGCGGTCAGGAGATCGGCCTGCCGGCGCAGATCCCGGGCCAGTTCACCGCCCTCGGCGGCGGTCTGACGGGTGGACTCGACCAGCAGCGACCAGGACAGGTCGGCCAGGCGCGCACAGGTGGTCGTCCGGTGGACCTGCTCGGTACCCGTCGGGGGAGCGAGACCGAGGCACCGGTACTCCTGGAGGACCTCGGCGGTCGCCCGGTGCCGTGCGCGCCGGATCCCGTCGCCGGCCGCCTCCGTCAGGTCGGCGAGCGCGCGCAGCGCCCCGGCCACCGCGAGGCGTTGCGGCCGCTCCGGGTGCAGGAACCGGCCCAGTACGGCCAGCACCCACGCCGTCGCGGCACCCAGGGCCGCCAGTGCCGTGTGCGGGAGGACGTCGGAGAGCGAGGGCGTGCCGTTGGCCGCCACCGCGAACGAGAAGAGCAGCAGCACCGCGCCGAGTCCGCCGAGCCGGGTGGCGTCGCAGGCGAACTTGGACAGCCCCGCGACCACGGCCGTCGCCGCGACCACCACGGCGGCACCGACGCCTCCCTCCCAGGGACGGGCCACCGCGGCGAGCGCCGAACCGAGGCCCACGCACGCCGTCATGGCGACCGCGACCACGGCGAGGACACGGGCCCGGCGGCCGTAGGGGAGGTTGCGTCCGAACGTGGTGGTGAAGGAGCCCAGCATCGCGTACACCGCGAGATCGGGCCGTCCGGCCAGCACGACGGGCAGCGCCGCGAGCGCCATGGCCAGTGCGGCCCGCAGCGCGAACAGGAACGCACCGTCCACCCGGTGCAGCGCGAGCGCGCCGCGCGGGGTCAGCACACGCGCCAGGCCGGTGGCCGATCGCCGCGGGCCGCCGCCGTTCGCGGCGGGGACCGGCGGGGGCGAAGGGGGCATGTTCGGTGTATATCACCTGGCCCGGCCGGAGTCCTGAGCACCGGTTCGAGCCCGGTTTCCGCCTCCTGGGGCTCGCCGGGCCGATCAGGAAGGAGGCCACTAGCGTTGTGCCGTATGAGGAAGTGGATGCCGCTGTCCGCGGTCCCCCGGCTCGGCGCCGCGGTGGTCGTCGGAGCGATCGTCGGAGTGCTCGTCGGCGTGGCGACCCACGCTCCGATGGGCATGCTCGCCGGGATCGCCTCGGGGGGAGTCGTGTTCGTGGCGTCGGGCTGGATCGTGCTGTGGCCGCTGGACGCCGCGGCGACCCACCGCAACGCGCGGCGCGAGGACTTTCCGCCGGTCACCGAGGAAGTGGTGGTCGCGACCGTCGCTCTGTGCGGACTGATCGGGATCGTGCTCCTGCTCCTCGTGAAGGGCTCCGGCGCCAATCACGCCGCCGCGGCGACCGCGCTCGGCGGTGTTTTCATGGCGTGGGCGTCCCTGCATCTGATGTACGCCACCCGCTACGCGTACCTCTACTACGGCCGGGCCGCCGGAGGGATCGACTTCAACTCCGAGGTGCCGCCCGCGTACCGGGACTTCTTCTACTTCAGCTACAACCTCGGCATGACCTACCAGGTCTCCGACACCTCGGTGTCGAGTCCGCTGATCCGGGCGATGGTGCTGCGGCACACCCTGCTCTCCTACGTGTTCGGCACCGGCATCCTGGCCACGACCATCAATCTGGTCGCCGGGATGATCACCGGCTGAACCGGGCGGCGTGGCAGCCCCTCGACCCGGTCGGCCGGGCGGGGCCGTATCGGGTGGACGGGCCGCCTGGGGCGGGCGGGCCGTCTCGGGCGGGCGGTGCCGGGAACCGGGCGCTAGGTCCCGGGGAGCGTCAGGACCTCAACGGTCGCGCCGGCCGCCGCGCCGCCGGGGGGAACCACGGCGAGGCCGTCGGCGAGAGCCAGTCCGCGCAGCATGGCCGGACCGCCGAAGGGAAGCGGGGTCGCCCCGTCCCCCGTCGTGTGCACGGGGAGCAGACGGGTGTCCCGCGGGTGTCCCGGAAGCGCGGCCGTGGCCCTCGCCCGGCAGGGCTCGGGGGTGGCGTGGCCGCCGAGGGCGCGCAGCAGCGGGACGGCCAAGGTGGCCATGCCGGCCACGGCGGCCAGCGGGTTGCCGGGCAGACCGACGAGATGGCGGGCGCGGCCGTCGGAGGTGGCCGGCAGTTCGGCGAGCAGCATCGGATGGCCGGGCCGTACGGCGACGGAATCGACGAGCAGCCGGGCGTCCAGCATGCCGAGAGCGTCGTGCAGGAAGTCCACCGGTCCGGCCGCCGTGCTGCCCGTGGTGATCACGACGTCGGCGGGGGAGCGGCGCAGCGCCTCCACCAGTGGGTCGAGTTCGTCGGCGATGCGGTGGTGGCCGATCGGTTCGGCGCCGCAGCCGGCCAGCCAGGGCGGCAGCAGCGGGCCCAGCGCGTCCCGGACATGTCCGCCGCGCGGGACGCCCGTGGCGAGCAACTCGTCGCCGAGGACGAGGAGTTCGACGCTGGGGCGGCGATGCACGATCAGCCGGTCGTACCCGGTCGCGGCGGCCAGGCCCAGGACGGCCGGGGTCACGGTGGTGCCGGACGGGAGCAGTGGTTCACCGCTGCGGCACTCCTGCCCGCGCGGCCGGACGTCATGGCCCTCGGGCGTCGGTCCCGGCCCGGGGGAACGGTCGTACAGGACGTCGTGGAGGGGATCCGCGCCTCCGTGTTCCCGGCGCAGTACGGCGGTCGCGCCCGGCGGCAGCGGGGCGCCGGTGGCGATGGGGGCGGCGGTGCCCGGCGCGAGGGGGTCCGGGGTCTCACCGGCCAGCACGCCGCGACCGCTCAGCAGCCAGGGCCCGGGGCCGGAGACGGCCCAGCCGTCCATCGCGGAGGTGGGGAAGGGCGGCAGGTCGGTGAGTGCGGTGATTGGTTCGGCCAGTGCGTGCCCGAGCGCGTCGGTCAGGGTGCGCGGGACGCCGGGCAGGGGGTGTGCGGCGGCGGCACGTGCGGCCGTCCGGGCCTGTTCCCAGGTGTGCGGGGTGCGGGCGGCGTGCCGCGCGGCGGTGTCCCCGGTGGTGTTCGTCCGTGCCGGGGTCATGAGGCCGTCGTACCGCTCTCGTGCTCGCTCGCCCAGCGTGCGGCCGGCTCCGTCACCAGCCGGTTGGCGCGGGCCACGGCCTCGGGGCCGCCGCCGCGCAGCGCTGCGGCATATCCGACCAGGAACGAGGTGACCGGTGCGGCGGGCCGGGCCACCTCGTGGGCGACCACCTTGGTCATGTCCAGCAGGCCGGTCACGTCCACATCGAGATCGATGCCCAGGTCGTCCTCGGCCGCGGCGATCCAGTCGTGCATCCGGCTCACCTTGTCGTCCTCACGTTCGTGTCGAAGGGTCCTGCACCCGGGACTCTCGACAGGTTCTGTGCCCGGGGTTCTCGAAGGGTCTTCCGGTCGGGGTCTCGACGGGTGATCGGGGTCTCGGTGGGCGTTCTGCCCGGGAGTCAGCCGCCGATGGCCGACATGGGCCGGTCCGGGCGGCGGAAACCGGCGCTGTCGATGGCGTGGCCGGGGCCCTTGCCCGCGACGGAGGCGCGCCAGGCCGCTTCCAGCGCGGCGTCGTCGGCGCCGCCGCGGAGCAGGGCCCGCAGGTCCGACTCCTCGGTGGCGAAGAGGCAGTTGCGCAGCTGGCCGTCCGCGGTGAGCCGTACCCGGTCGCAGCTGCCGCAGAACGGGCGGGTGACGCTCGCGACGACACCGACCACGGCGTCCGTGCCGGCGATCCGCCACTCCTCGGCGGGAGCGTTGTCCTCCCGCCCGATCGGCACGAGCGCGAAGCGCTCACCGAGGCGGTTCAGGATCTCCTCGGCCGTGACCATCCGGTCCCGCTCCCAGGCGCCCTGGGCGTCCAGCGGCATCGACTCGATGAATCGCATGCGGTAGCCGTTCTCGACGGCGAAGGCGGTCAGGTCGGCGATCTCGTCGTCGTTGACGCCGCGCACCAAAACCGCGTTGACCTTGACCGGGGACAGCCCGGCTGCCCGGGCGGCGCGCAGGCCGGCCAGCACGTCGGGGAGCCGGTCGCGCCTGGTCAGGGCGGCGAAGCGGTCCGGGCGCAGCGTGTCCAGGCTGACGTTGACCCGGCTCAGCCCGGCCGCACGCAGGGCGGCGGCGCAGCGGGCCAGGCCGATGCCGTTGGTGGTGAGGGAGAGTTCCGGCGCCAGGGGCAGGTCGGCGAGGCGGGCGACGAGGGCGGGCAGGCCGCGGCGCACCAGCGGTTCCCCGCCGGTCAGTCTGACCTCGGTGATGCCCAGGCGCTCGGTGGCGACGGCGACCAGGCGCACGACCTCGTCGTCGGTGAGTACCTCGTCGTTGGGCAGCCAGGCAAGGCCCTCCGCAGGCATGCAGTAGGCGCACCGCAGGTTGCAGCGGTCGGTCAGGGAAAGTCGCAGGTCCGTGTGGATCCGGCCGAAGCGGTCCACCAGCGGTCGCGGGGCGGCGAGCCGGACTCCGGCGGAGCCGCTGCCGCGCCGACCGCTGCCGGTGACGGCGCTGAGCTGGTCGGAGTGCGGTCGGGGCACGGTCCTGCCTTCTTCCTCTGCTGTCCGGTGCTGTCCGGTTTTCCAGTGGCGGTGAATGCTGATTTACCGCCCGCCGGTCAGCGTCGACCAAATTCCCTCGGAAGTCAAAGAGGGGCGGTCGATGGCGCAATAGGTGGCGCTTATCCATGGCTCGGGGGGCGATGTGGGACATCTGTCCGTCCGACGTCATGCCTGGTGAGAGCCACCAGGGCGAGGGAGAGGGCGCGAGATAAACAGCGTCTATCACGTCATCGAAATGGCCTCTTTGACTTTTGGTGACGGGATGAAAGAAGCTGCCTCGCGGCGGGATTCGGAAAGCGGGTGACGTGGACCGTGCCCGTACCGGCGCACGGCAGAAAGAGGCAGGCGACATCATGGGCAGCAGCATCGAGGACCCGATCGACGACCTGTCGGTCACGCCCCCCAAGACCTGGGCGACGGGCGTCCCCGCCGTGGCCCACGCGCTGCAGTACTCGCTGAGCCAGACGTCCCCGCGGCGCACGATGCTGACCCTGCTCAACATCAACCAGGACAAGGGCATCGACTGCCCCGGCTGTGCCTGGCCCGAGCACGCGCCGGGCAAGCGGCACATGAACGAGTACTGCGAGAACGGCGCCAAGCACATCAACGACGAGGCCACCTCGCGCCGCGTCACCCGTGAGTTCTTCCGCGAGCACTCCGTCGCCGAACTCGGCGCCAAGTCCGACTACTGGCTCAACCAGCAGGGCCAGCTGACCGAACCCATGGTCAAGTGGCCCGGCGCGACCCACTACGAGCCGATCGACTGGGACGACGCGTTCGCCCTGCTCGCCAAGGAGCTGAAGCAGCTGGCCTCCCCCGACGAGGCCCTGTTCTACGTGTCCGGCCGGCTGGGCAACGAGGCCGCCTTCCTGCTCCAGCTCTTCGCCCGCGCCTACGGAACCAACAACCTGCCCGACTGCTCCAACATGTGCCACGAGTCCAGCGGGTCCGCCATGACCGAGACGCTGGGCGTCGGCAAGGGCACCGTCTCGCTGCACGACCTGGAGCACTCCGACCTGGTCCTCGTCGTCGGACAGAACCCGGGCACCAACCACCCCCGCATGCTCTCCTCACTGGAGGAGACCAAGCGCAACGGCGGCCACATCGTCGCCGTCAACACCCTGCCCGAGGCCGGCCTGCTGCGCTTCAAGCACCCGCAGCGCCCGCGCGGCGTCATCGGCAAGGGCACGCAGATAGCCGACCAGTTCCTGCACATCCGGGCCGGCGGCGACCTCGCCCTCTTCCAGGCCCTGAACCTGCTCCTGCTGGAGGCCGAGGACGCCGCGCCGGGCACGGTCGTCGACCACGCCTTCATCGAGAAGAACACCACCGGCTTCGAGGCCTTCGCCGAGCACGCGCGCAAGGCCTCCTGGGAGCACATCCTCGACGCGACCGGACTCTCCCGTGAGGAGATCGACGAGGTCTTCCAGCGCGTCCTGAAGGCCGACTCGGTCATCGTGTGCTGGGCGATGGGCCTCACCCAGCACAAGCACGGCGTCCCCACCATCCGCGAGGTCATCAACTTCCTGATGCTGCGCGGCAACATCGGCAAGCCCGGCGCGGGCGCCTGCCCGGTGCGCGGCCACAGCAACGTGCAGGGCGACCGCACGATGGGCGTGTGGGAACGGAGCCCGCAGACGTTCCTGGACGCGCTCGGCGAGGAGTTCGGCTTCACCCCGCCCAGCCACCACGGTCTGGACGCCGTCAACGGCATCCGCGCCATGCACGAGGGCCGGGCCCGGTTCTTCCTCGGCGTCGCCGGCAACTTCGTCCGGGCCACCCCCGACAGCGAGGTCACCGAGCAGGCGATGCGCAACTGCAGCCTGACGGCGCACGTCTCCACCAAGCTCAACCGGTCCCACACGGTGTGCGGCGAGACCGCCCTGATCCTGCCGACCCTGGGCCGCAGCGACCGGGACGTGCAGGCCGCCGGCGAGCAGTTCGTCACCGTCGAGGACTCGATGAGCGACGTGCACGCCTCCTGGGGCAAGCTGCCCCCGGCCTCCCCGCACCTGCTCAGCGAGGTCGCCATCGTCAGCCGGATGGCCGCCGCCACCCTCGGCGACAGGTACGGCATCCCGTGGAAGACCTTCGAGGACGACTACGGCACCGTCCGTGACCGGATCTCCCGAGTCGTGCCGGGCTTCGAGGACTTCAACGCCCGGGTGTCCGAGCCCGGCGGCTTCAACCTGCCCAACCCGGCGAACCAGGGCGTCTTCCGCACCCCCAGCGGCAAGGCCGTCTTCACCGAGAACGAGTTCACGATGCCGCACGTGCCGGGGGGGCACCTGCTGCTGCAGACGCTGCGCTCGCACGACCAGTGGAACACCGTCTGGTACGCCCCCAACGACCGCTACCGCGGCATCCACAACGCCCGCCGGGTCGTGATGATCAACCCCGCCGACCTGTCGCTCCTCGGGTTCGCGGACGGCGACATGGTCGACCTGGTCAGCGTCTGGCACGACGACAAGGAGCGCCGCGCCGAGAACTTCAAGATCGTCGCCTACCCCGCAAGCCCCGGCTCCGCGGCCGCCTATTACCCGGAGACCAACGTCCTGGTCCCGCTGGACAGCGTCGCCGACATCAGCAACTGCCCCACCTCCAAGAGCGTGGTGATCCGCCTGGAGCCCGCCCGGGACACGGCGGGCGCGGCCCAGGCGGACTGAGCGGACCCGTACGCGGCCGGTCGCGCTCGCCCGCTCGGCGTGGTGCGTCCGGCCGGCCCCCGCGATCGGCCCGCTCCCTCGGCCCCGAGGGCAGGGGGCACCTACAGTGGACTTCTCGCAGCGTTGCCGCTTGCCGAAGGGCCGAAGGAGAGGAACAGGACCATGGGACGAGTGACCGCGCGGCGACGGGTTCTCCGCATCCGTGACGGCGTGACCTCGCACCGCCCGGACACCCTGGCCGCCGAGGAGCCGATGGAGATCCGGGTCGGGGGGCGCCCGCTCACCGTGACCATGCGCACCCCCGGCGACGACTTCGACCTCGCCGCCGGCTTCCTGGTCAGCGAGGGCGTGGTCCACGCCGCCACCGACGTGGCCGGTATCCGCTACTGCGCCGGTGCCACGGCCGACGGCGGCAACACCTACAACGTGGTCGACGTCGTCCTGGGGGCGGGCGTCGAGGCCCCGGACGCCTCGCTGGAGCGCAACTTCTACACGACGTCCTCGTGCGGTCTGTGCGGCAAGGCCAGCCTGGACGCCGTACGCACCACGGCTGCCTGGACCGTGGCCGAGGACCGGCTGAGCGTGGGCCCGGAGCTGCTGGCGTCCCTGCCCGACAAGCTGCGGGCCGCCCAGAAGGTGTTCGACAGCACCGGCGGCCTGCACGCGGCCGGACTGTTCTCGGCCGACGGCGAGCTGTTGTGCCTGCGGGAGGACGTGGGCCGGCACAACGCCGTGGACAAGGTCGTCGGACACGCCCTGCGCGAGGGAATGCTGCCCCTGCGCGGCACCGTGCTGATGGTCAGCGGCCGTGCCTCCTTCGAGCTGGTGCAGAAGGCGGTCATGGCGGGCATCCCGCTGCTCGCCGCCGTCTCCGCCCCGTCCTCGCTGGCCGTGGACCTGGCCGAGGAGAGCGGACTGACCCTGGTCGGCTTCCTGCGCGGCGACTCCATGAACGTCTACACCGGAGCCGAGCGCCTGCAGCCGCAGCCCGTCGGCTGAACCGCACTCCAGGGAGCCCCGGGGGGGGCAGGGTCCGGGCCGGGCACGACGCGTCGCGGCCGGCCGCTCCCCGAAGGGGAGTGAACGCTCACCGACCCACGGGTCCCCGCCGGCGAAGGCGACGCGGACGGGCCACGTCGTCTGCGTAATCCGCGGACAACCAGCCGGAAGCGATTATGTTCGTCCTGCACGCAGCCGACGAGGAGGCAGGACCCCGTGATGGAAACCCAGCCCGTGATCGTCCCGCCGGCAAGGGCCGCACTGTTCCTCGTGGTCACGATCTCACCGGGCGGTGAGGAAACCGTTCGCGGGCTGCTGGAGGACGTGTCGGCCCTCAGACGCTCGGTCGGGTTCCGGGTGCCCGACGCCCAGCTCAGCTGTGTCGTCGGCATCGGATCCACCGCGTGGGACCGGCTCTTCGGCGGTCCCCGCCCTCAACTCCTGCATCCCTTCGTGGACTTGGTCGGCGAGCGCCACCGGGCCCTCGGCACCCCCGGTGACCTCCTCTTCCATGTGCGAGGCCTGCGCATGGACCTCTGCTTCGAACTGGGCCGGCTCTTCATGGACCGGCTCAAGGGAGCGGTCACCGTGGTCGACGAGGTGCACGGCTTCAAGTTCTTCGACGACCGCGATCTGCTCGGATTCGTCGACGGCAGCGAGAACCCGGAAGGGCAGGTCGCGGTCGACTCCGTGTACGTCGGCGACGAGGACCCGGACTTCCGGGGCGGCAGCTATGTGATCATCCAGAAGTACCTGCACGACATGGACGCCTGGAACGCCCTGCCGCCGGAGAAGCAGGAGCTGGTCATCGGCCGGTCGAAGCTGGACAACATCGAGTACCCGGACGATGTGAAGCCCGCCGACTCGCACGTCGCCCTCAACACCATCACCGACGAGGACGGGACCGAGCACAAGATCGTGCGCGAGAACATGCCGTTCGGGACCATCGGCAAGGGTGAGTTCGGCACCTTCTTCATCGGCTACGCGCGGACACCCGAGGTGACCGAACAGATGCTGAGGAACATGTTCCTCGGCAGGGAGCCCGGACAGCACGACCAGATCCTCAACTTCTCGACCGCGGTCACCGGTTGCCTGTTCCACGTGCCGACCGCCGGCTTCCTCGACGACCTGCCCCCGGCCCCGCGGCCGGCCGCGGCACAGGCCGACGGGTCACTCGGCATCGGCAGCCTGAAGGGAGCCTGAGCAGGAGCTCGGCCGGTGCCGTGAACAACCCGCACCGCGAACTCGCCCCGATCACGCCCCAGGCGTGGCGTGAGCCCCGCCGGCCCGGGGGACGCACTCAGGAGATCTCGACGGAGCGCGGCGTCACCTGCCCGCTCTTCGGCAGGCGGACGGTCAGCACGCCGTCGGCCAGATCGGCCTGAACCGCTTCCACGTCGACATCGCCGGGGACGCGAATTCCATAGGAGAAAGATCCGGTTCTACGGCGCAGCGCCTTGGTGTCCGCCGTTTCGTCGACAGAACCTTGAATATGCAGTTCTCTTCCGTCGATCTCGATATTCACGCGCTCACGAGGAACACCGGGCAGTTCCGCGCGCACCACGTACGCATCGCCCGCGTCCTCCTCCTCGACCAGGGGCATCCAGTGCCGTGCCGGAGCGGCGGGTTGCGTGGAGTGCTCCAGCAGCCGGCTGACCTCGCCCCACAACTGCTGAAGTTCCAGCACGGGATCGTGTCCGGCCCACCAGGCCGACCTCGCGGTGCGCGCGAGTCCCGCTCGTTCGTCCATGGCCGTGTCTCCGATTCGTGGTCCTGCGACGGCGGTCGGAACGACCGCACGACAACGACTGCACCGTAACCCCGGAAAACAGGCCCGCACCCCTTGTGCTGAGCCGTCTGTGCTCCGGTTGCGGGCCCCTGGACATCGCGGTTCAGTGAAAACCTGATCCGTCGTGTACCAGGAGCTGCCATGTCGATGTCGTTCGGTTCACCGTTCGGTTCATCCGACCCTTTCAGTGAGCTGTTGAACCGCTTCTTCGGCATGTCCCCGGCCACCTCGCCCCCGGCGGTGCAGCGCGTACCCATCGGACGGCTGCTGACGGAGTCGTCCCAGGAACTTCTGAATCTGGCGGCGCAGAAGGCGGTCGACGACGGAACGAGCGACCTGGACACGGAGCATCTTCTCTGGGCCGCGACGCAGGTCGACCCCTCGCGCAAGCTCCTCGCCCAGGTGGGGGTCAATCCCGACAACCTCGCGTCCGAGCTCGCCGAGGTGCTGCCCCGCGAGGCCGGGCAGCCGTCGGCCGAGCCGGGCCTCACTCCGGCGGCCAAGCGCACGCTCGCCTCCGCGTTCGCCCACTCGCAGGCGGCCGGCGTCTCCTACATCGGCCCTGAACACATTCTCACCGCGCTGCTGGACGACAGCGACTCGGGCGCGGGACGGCTGATGACGGCGGAGGGCATCGACGGCAAGAAGCTGGCCGGTCTCACGGAGCAGGCGGCCCGCACGGAAGGGCCCGCCGCCGAGCGGAAGAAGCAGCCGGCCACGACGCTGGACGAGTACGGCCGCGACCTCACGGAAGAGGCCAAGGCCGGAAAGCTCGACCCGGTGGTCGGGCGCGCGGAGGAGATCGAGCAGACCATCGAGATCCTCTCGCGGCGGTCCAAGAACAACCCCGTCCTCATCGGCGAGCCCGGAGTCGGCAAGACCGCGATCGTGGAGGGCCTGGCCCAGCGGATCGTGGCGGGCGAGGTCCCCCACACGCTGAAGGACAAGAGGGTCGTGGCCCTCGACATGTCGGGCCTGGTGGCCGGGGCGCAGTACCGGGGCCAGTTCGAGGAGCGGCTGAAGAAGGTCATCGAGGACGTCCAGGCCGCGAGCGGCGACATCATCCTGTTCATCGACGAACTGCACACCGTCGTCGGCGCCGGCGCGACCGGCGAGGGCTCCATGGACGCGGGCAACATCCTCAAGCCCGCGCTGGCCCGCGGTGAGCTGCACGTCGTGGGCGCGACGACCATCGACGAGTACCGCAAGTACGTGGAGAAGGACGCCGCCCTGGAACGCCGGTTCCAGCCCGTGATGGTGCCGGAGCCGAGCGTCGAGGAGACCGTGCTGATCCTCCAGGGCCTTCGCGACGCGTACGAGGCGCACCACCAGGTCCGCTTCGACGACGCCGCTCTGGAAGCCGCGGCGGGGCTCTCCGACCGCTACATCACCGACCGCTTCCTGCCCGACAAGGCGATCGACCTGATGGACCAGGCCGGTGCCCGGGTGCGGCTGCGCAGCGCCGGGCGCTCCACCGAGGTCGTCAGCCGCGAGGACCGCATCGCCAAGCTGCGCCGCGAGCTGGACCAGGCGGTCTCGGCGGAGAACTTCGAGAAGGCCTCGACCCTCAAGCAGGAGATCGCCGAGGTGGAGGGCGAGCTCGCCGGGATCGAGGAGCGACGCGAGGGCGTCGTCAGTGTCACCGCGAACGACATCGCCGACATCGTCTCCCGCCGCACCGGCATCCCGGTCTCCCAGCTCACCGCGAGCGAGAAGGAGCGCCTCCTCAAGCTCGAGGAGGAGATGCACGCGAGGATCGTCGGCCAGGACGAGGCGGTCACCGCGGTGGCCCAGGCCGTGCGCCGCAACCGCGCCGGCATGGGCGACCCGAACCGGCCCGTCGGCTCCTTCCTCTTCCTCGGTCCCACGGGCGTCGGCAAGACCGAACTCGCCAAGACCCTCGCCGCGTTGCTGTTCGGCGACGAGGACCGCATGACCCGCTTCGACATGAGCGAGTTCCAGGAGAAGCACACCGTCGCCCGCCTCGTGGGCGCGCCTCCCGGATACGTCGGCTACGAGGAGGCGGGCCAGCTCACCGAGAAGGTGCGCCGCCAGCCCTACAGCGTCGTCCTGTTCGACGAGGTGGAGAAGGCGCACCCCGACGTCTTCAACACGCTGCTGCAGATCCTGGACGACGGACGGCTGACCGACGCCCAGGGCCGCACCGTCGACTTCCGGCACTGCGTCGTCATCATGACGTCCAACATCGGCGCGCATCTGATCCTCGACCACAAGGGCGATGTGTCCGAGCTCAAGGACCAGTTGATGGACGAGCTGCGGGGCCGGTTCCTGCCCGAGTTCCTCAACCGCATCGACGACATCATCATCTTCCACGGCCTCTCCGAGGACGATCTGTCGGAGATCGTGGACCACCTGCTGGCCCAGAGCAAGCGACGGGTGCATGCGCAGGGCATGACCCTGGAGGTCACCGAGGCCGCCAAGAAGCTGCTGATCGCGCACGGTCACCAGCCGGAGTTCGGCGCCCGTCCGCTGCGCCGCACGATCCAGGCGGAACTCGACAACCGGATCGCCGAACTGCTGCTCAGCGGCGAGGCCGAGCCCGGGGACACGATCGTCGCCGACATCAAGGACGACTCGCTGCACTGCACGGTGAGCAAGGGCGACCCGGAGGCCGGGAAGAAGGCCGAGGCCTCCGATGCCGCCGCGGACAAGCCGGCCCACGACACGGCGGCGAAGAAGAAGTCGTCGAAGAAGGGCAAGCCGTAGGGCGACGCGGCGGCCAAGAAGGACGGACTGACGGCGACTTGGGAGGATCCATGGGGCACCACCATCACAAGTCCAACAAGGCGGTCGAGGGCGACCCGGACGCCCGGCACGGACGCGGCATGCCGCGACGGCCCGACGAGGCCCGACTCCAGGAGCGCGCCACCGAGGACCGCCGCGACGCGGGGCTGCCCGTCAGGGAGCAGCCGAGTCCCGAGGCGCAGTACGAGGAGGAACAGGCCGAGATCGACCGCGAGGTCGGCCGCGGCGAGATGGAGACCGGCAAGGTCTCCCGCAAGCAGCGGGATCCCTACCCGCCGAGCCGCTACAAGGACTGATCCCGGCACCGACGGACTCCGCAGACGGACTCCGGCCCGCACCGCACGGGGTCGGCGCCCCCCTGGCCCCCCCCGGGGGGGCCGGCGGCA